>JACIXO010000020.1:1438-10080 GCA_014360385.1 Actinomycetota bacterium
CATTACCGAGATCATAGTGGTTTGTCTGGCTATATTCATCAGATTATCTACTGTGAGAAACCCTCTGTTAAAAAGTGCTATAGAAAAAAGGGCAAAAATTGCAACAAAGGAAATATATATTACCCAGTTTCTTATATTAAAATTTGCCAGACTTACACTATTCCTATTGCCTTTCAATTTTTACTCCTTTACCACTTAAATAGGTTACTATTGAATCATTTTTAAAAGCGCTTCTTCGGAAATAGCTCTCCCTCCTTCGCAATCAACTACTTCTGTTATCACTCCTCTTTTCAAAACAAGTATCCTATGGCAATATTTCGCTAGTTCATCCAACTCAGAGGAAATAAATATCACTCCCCCACCACTCCTCGCAAATTCGGCCACGATACTCATTATTTCTTGCTTTGATTGAACGTCAATCCCAAACGTAGGGTCATCCATTAGCAAAATCTTTGACTCACTTGCCATACTTTTAGCGACCACCACTTTTTGTTGGTTTCCACCGGACAAAAACCTCACAACCTGCCATACCCCCTCAGCTTTTATCTTTAACTTGTCCATGTAATAGCTTACAAGTTTCTCAGCCTTCTTATCATCCACCAATAGAAGCTTTGCCAATCTGTTGACTATCGGTAATATCAGATTTTCTTTTACTGAAAAATCCAGAATCAAGCCTTGCTTTCTTCTATCCTCTGGGACTATATTTATACCTGCGCGTATAGAATCTCTTGATGATCTTATATTGATCCTCTCCCCCTTAACTTTCAGCTCCCCTTTTTCTCTTTTAATTGTCCCAAAGATTGCATTCACAATCTCGCTTCTACCACTCCCCAACAGGCCTGCAATTCCTAGGATTTCCCCCGGCCAAAGTTTAAATGATATTCCTTCGATTAAGTTACCCACTTTTAGGTTATCGACTTCCAGAATTGGTGTAGCTTCTCTATTTATCACTCCCTTCCCTACATGAGACTGCTGGGTCACTGGCTTTCCAACCATCGCACTTATTACTTCTTCCAAATTCGTGTCCTCTAACTTCTTGGTAAAAATTCTTCTCCCATCTCTAAGGACAGTTATTCTGTCGCAAATCTCAAAAATGTCTCTCAAATAATGAGATATATAAATTATCGATATTCCTTTTTGTTTCAACCGCTTTATTACATCAAAAAGGGAATCTATTTCAGTATGGGTTAAAGAAGCAGTGGGTTCATCCATAATTAGTATTTTTGATTCACTGGATAAAGCCTTCGCAATTTCAACCAATTGTTGAGAGCCAACACTCAATTCTCCAACCAAGGACTTGGGATTAATCTCAACGTCTATACCAATCTCGCTCAAAATCTCAGCTGTTTTTTTCTCACAATAACTATCCTTTAGTAACATCTTTCCCATTCGAGGTTCTTTGGTCAGAAAAACATTCTGGTAGACTGTCAGGGTGGGAACTAAGCTAAACTCCTGAAAAATCATGTTGATGCCATTTCTTCTTGCTCCAATCGGTGTATCATAACTAACTTCTCGACCATCTATCCAAATGACTCCACTGTCTTTCGTAAATACTCCATTCAAAATCTTCATCAATGTAGATTTCCCTGCCCCATTTTGCCCAACAATTGCATGAACTTCACCTTTTAGAAGAGTAAAATCAACTTCATGGAGTACCCGTATGCCACTGAAAGACTTACAAATTCCCTTCATTTCGAGAATAGTTTTATTCATTTAAAAGCTCCTGAACAAAAGCAATTTAAAATAATCCATCCCTTCACAAGAGAGGTTTCCAGTAAACCGAACTACTCCTTTATTTTATCTTCTGGAAACCTCTCAATAAAATATTTTCTTTTCGAGACATTTTATTTTTATTTTTAAAACAAAAGTCCTCTACGATTACTATACACCTCTGCAGTTTGACTAAAAAACTACTTATTACTCTTCGTACAGCTCCATTATTTCTGGGGGTGGATCTATGTGTAAAGACTTTCTCCAACCTTCTATAAGGTTATCCTTAGTTACCTTAATAGCCGGTACTATTACAAAAGGTGGGGCATCTTTTTCAAGTATTCCGTATACACCCATTAAAGCCTTGGTGTAACCAAGGTCATAAGCCAAATCAGCAGCAATTCCTACAACATTTCCTCCCTTTGCCATATCGAGAGCATTATTCGCTCCTAGATCCAGGGTTACAATCTTGATGTCTGGCTTGCCTGCTGCCCTACATGCTGCTACGACACCTTCAGCAGGAGTATCCCATGGGACATACATCCCATTTATGTCTGGATGCTGGGTGATTATTGCCGAAGCGATGCTTTCTGCATCAGCTGGGTTGGCCAACCCTTGCTCAGCTACAATCTCAATTTCTGGATAATTTGCTAGGATTACAGCTTTAAAAGCATTATCACGTTGGTTAGTTACATAATAATTAGCATCATGATATATCCACGCAATCTTACCTTTTCCACCAAGAGCATCTCCCAGCATTTCAGCAGCGGCCTTACCCATTCCAAACAAATCATCGGTTACTATGCCGACATAGTCCTTGCCATGAACATAACCTTCTGCAAGATTACTCATAAATACTAGTTTCACTCCTGCTTCAACAGCTGGCCTAAAGGCTTCTGCTCCTTGAACGGGGTCAATAACCAGGGTTAATATGATATCCGGCTTTAATGCCAAAGCTGTTTCTACATCAGATTTTTGTTTAGTGGGATCCATTTCTGCATTAGTAGTTACAACTAAATCTATATTTAGATCATTGAATAAATCAGTTGCGCCCATTAGCAAAGCATTTGTGAAATCAGACTGAGTGTGCATAAGATAGGCTGCCTTATAATTACCATGTCTAACCTGTTCCTTCTCTTCCTCTGTTAGACTAAGCTGGTCATAAAGAACAGGTTCTTCACCATTAGGCCCTCTTGTGTAGTAATCCTCAAGATTAATCTTTACTTCCTTTTGCTCCTCCTGAGTTTCTTCGACAGATGTCTCTTCCGTCACTTCCTCTGTAGAGACTTCTTCAGCTATTTCCTCCCCAGTAGGAGCAGCTTTCTCCCCTTTGCAACTGCTTAGAGAGAAGACTACTATTACTGATACCGCGATCACTGTAATTATGGACCATAGCGATAACTTTTTCATTACCACAACCTCCTTTTTCGTTCTAAAAATTTAATTATATTTTTTCCTTACCACAACCTCCTTTCTCTCATTTAATTTGTCATGCCCAAACAAAAGACTCGTTTTTCAGCTTTAACCAATTCAAAAGGCTTTTAAGATTACACCAAAGCAGTAATCCTAAAAAGCAGAAAAGCCACTTAAATTTAACAGAAATGGAGTTTACCACAATAAATAAAAATATCTTGTTGCCCCCACTTTTAAGAGAGCCAGCTTGAATTCATAATTTTTGGCTTTCGAATTTGCACGCCTTTTAACACAAGTTTTCAATAGCAATACCACGCACCCGTATAAAAGGCCATTCTTTCCGAAGCTGTATCAAGTCTTCCAAAGGTTGCAACTATCTTTGCATCACTTTCAACTCTTAAAGCATATTGAGTCCTGTAAGGGAGTTTAACTCCACCTATTTCTTCTAAGCGATCCATTCTCACACATTTAACTCTTTTTGCTTTCACTACAACAGGAACATTTTCAATGGGTTCCTTGTTCTCAAAGTAAAATGATAGCTTTACATTTGCGTCACATTCCGAGGTGTTGAGGATCACCAATGCCTCGTGGGCTATTAATCCACTATTTTCATCAGGAACTGGTAATTCACCATCTGGAAACAACCAAATCCTTTTTCCTTCACCTAACATCTCTCCCCCAAGAATAAATTGCTATTAGTTAGTTAATTACCGTTAGTAACTAAGCAATATTAAACAAGATTTTTCTCTCCTTGTCAAGCAACATGGCAACTTTGTCGCCTGAGGGAACAGGATCCTTTGTTGTCAAATCTTAAAACCAATAATACCTCTCTTTAATCAGCTCAATTTATTAACTAATAACGCTTTTGATGCCTAAAAACAACTGTTACTATTAATTTACTTTTAATTTAACCCGTGCTACCCTGCACTCTTCTCTTCTACCTGTTTATTGAGCAACTAACTACTCTATAGATCCAGCAAACTTTCAATTAATTTATCCATATAGGGCGAAAATGGCTCATAACCCCTCTCGGTGATCAAAAATCCAGTTTCTACTCTTACACCATGAAATGTTGGATGACCCCACAAGCTAACATCTATGCATACAGTCATATTTGGTTTAAGGACATCTTCACTATTTGGGCCAAAAAATGGAGCTTCTGCTTCATGCAAGCCAATAGTATGCACAAATGGACAGACTATATATTTTCCATATCCTCCTTTATCTTCAAAGAATTTCTTTACTTTCTTGTAATTATCTTCCCCAATCATTCCTGGCTTTAACATCTCCCTGGTCATCACATACGCCTCTGCTATCATCTTTAAATAGTCCTTTTGCTCCTTTTCAAATTTACCGCCAACTACAGTAGTATAACCAGCAGCTGCCGCATATCCTTGATATCTAGGGCTAATCCCCAAAAGAACCATCTCTTTATTTTTAAGCCTTCTCTCTGTAGCTGTGGGAACTACTCCATTACTTCTCTCACCTGCTGCCACAATACTCTTAAAGCCAAACCAATTAGCACCTAACATTCTCATTTTCCCTTCTGCTATCCCTGCAAGATATACTTCAGTTACCCCCTCTTTTAGGTTAGCCAGCAGGTCCTTAAAAGCCTCATCACATATCTCAAACGACCTTCTTATTAAACCAATTTCATAATCAGACTTGATTATTCTTAGCTCCTCATACTGCTCTGTTATATCAATAAGCTCGACGTCACCAAGCTCGTCAACAAGACGTCTATATACACCATAGGGAATAGAGCCCATCCCTACTATTCCAATCTTATCTAATTTTTGATTGCCAAAAGCCTCAGAAAATACTTCTTTAAAATTTGTTATCTCTGCATAAGGATATTCTTCATCAGGAACCATAAACACAGGAATATTTTTGGTTTCTTTTATTGTAGAATCCATCTTAGCAAAGGGCTCTGACTCTGGACCACCCAATATAGCTGCGTAACCAGTATCTGTTATAAGAATACTTCCACTTTCAAACTGAGGACACCAGCCTGACAAATACCAACCATTTCCAATATTTACCTCATCATAGTAAATTAATGCAGCTCTTAGGTTATTTCTCCCTAATATATCTACTACGCTTTGTTTTCGGCGTTCAAATTCCTTTTTTTCTATCACTTTATTTCCTTTCTGGTAACGTTGCCAATAATAACTAATAAAAAAATCATATATTTTTTTATTTCCATGATTTTGGCATCGTTGCCAACAAACTCCAAAAAAATATTGAACTAACAGCTACTAAACTTTATTAAAACAATACATATTTTGTTGGTAACGTTGCCAATTTTATAATATAATTTAAAACATGTCAAGTAAAAAACCAAAAAAGGTTAACATAAAATACATAGCAAAAATTGCAGGAGTCTCTCCCTCAACTGTATCAAGGGCGCTTCGTGATGATCCTAATGCTAACAAAGAAACAAAGAAAAGAATCCTAAAAATAGCAGAAGAGCTAGACTACTACCCAAATTTACTAGCTAAAGGACTGAGAAGCAAGCGCACCAAAACCATTGGGGTTATCCTAAATGATCTAAAAAACCCTTTGTATTATGATACCATTAAAGCGATAGAAGATAAACTAAACGAAGTCGACTATACAATGATACTTTGTGACTCCAACTATAGCCAAGAGATGGAACGAAAAAACATAATAACTATGCTATCCAAAGGTGTTGACGGAGTAATATTGTCACCAGTAAATGCTAAATCTGAAAATATTAAAATAATAATAGAAAACAATCTAAAAGCTGTTTGCATAGATGCAGTACCAAATTATAAAAACATAAACTACGTGTACGTAAACCATGAGATAGCTTCCTTTGTGGCAACAGAATATCTTATAAAAAACAAACACCAGCATATTTTACTTTTGAATGGTCCTTATCAGCTCTCATCATCAAAAGCCTTCTTAAAAGGATACTTAAAGGCTCTAAAAAAGTATAGCATAAAACCCAATAGAGCTCTCATTAAGTATATAGATCTTTCAATAGAGAGTGGATGTGAATTCTTTAAAAAAATATACCAAGATAGAAAAATAGTTGGTAACATTAATTTCACTAGCATACTCTGTTTAAGCGACCTTCTTGCAATAGGTATATATAAAGCTTCACATGAATTAGGATTTAGTATACCTAACAATTATAGTGTCATTGGTTATGACAATATATTTGCAACAGAATATCTGTCACCCCCATTGACAACAGTTCATGCACCTAAAATAAGGGTAGGAAAATATAGTGTAGATATACTCTTAGAACAAATAGAAGGAAAGGATACTGAGTTTAAAAAAATAGACCTTGAGCCTCGGCTAGTAGAAAGAGGTTCTGTGAAAAAAATTAGCTAATTATCATGGGAGTATAAAAGTTACAAGTTTTATTATTACAATAATCTATGATATTACTGAGAGCTAATTTTATTGCACCCTCGACTGGCTTTTTAGTAAGAGGTACTATATTAATTCGCGGGAATTTGTCCTTTAGCTTTTTTGTTAGTGGAGTTTTAAAATATTTCTCACACTTAAATACACTTCCAACAAATACAAGGTCAAACTCCTTATTTCCTAAACCAAGTTTATCTACTACAGCTTTTACAGAAATAAAAGCTTCATTAGTTTCTTCTTCCAATATCCTTATACTTACTTTGTCTCCCATTTCTGCAGTTCTGCATACTGTTTCAGCAAGTGCTGAAATTCTCTCCTTTGAAAATGGACTACTATAAGCCCATCTCACTAACTCATGAGCAGAATTTATATTTAAATCTTCAAGTATAGTTTTGGATAAGTAAGTAACACCTCCTCTTCCATCATATGCTCTCATAACTGCTTTAAGAGCTTTAATTCCAATTTCATATCCACTACCTTCATCACCGAGAATGTAATCCCAGCCATTTGCCTTTGCTTACTGCCCAGCCTCATTTGTGCCATAGCAGTTAGAACCAGTACCACAGATAATTATTACTCCATTTCTGTTATCAGTACCCGCTGCAAGACCAATTTTAGTATCATTACATATTATAGCCTTAAAAGGGTTGAGGTAGCTCCTCAACTCACTATCAAATATTATTTTTCTATAAATCTCCTCGTCCTCGTAGTTGTCATTGCCAGAAATCCCAAAACATGCACTCAGAAACATTACCTCTTTTGGGATTCCAGTTCTTCTAAGAGCATTTAATACTGCTTTGATAATATTTAATTTAGCATTCTCAATTCCTACGCTTTTATAATTAGCAGGGCCTGATTCTACCTCCGAAATTAACTTTCCGTTAATATCAGCAATTTGAATAGTAGTTTTAGTTCCTCCCCCATCTACTCCCAGAACAAACCCCTCGAGTTTTTTTATTTCATTTCGCATACAAATATCCTAATTATCACATAACGTAAGACTGTGATATATTCAAATCATAAACTATGGATAAAATCCTCTTAGCTCTAAGGCTCTGGCTACCCTATCCACCCCTAAAAGCAAAGCTGCTGTTCTCATGTCTACATTTTAATGTATAAAATCTCGCATAGCTAGAAATAAGGATATTTTTCATACACATCCCTCTAATACATTTTCCGAAATAGTAAGGCTACTATTTTTATGTTCTTTTATAAATGTCACCGGAAATTCTGGGGTTGGACCCAAAAATATAGCTTTTCTCAAAACTGCCCATTGCCAGTTATGCTCCATGTAAAACCTTAGCTCCTTCGATGCCAGAATCTCAGCCATTCCTATAGTTATACACCTTCGCGGGATAAACTCTACCCAGCCCCCGTATTTAAGACTGTTCATTATTACTGTATCCCTGGATAAACTTAAAATACGTGTTTTTAGCTTTTTAAACTCCTCGCTGGTTATTAAGCTCTCATCCATAGGCTCATTAAAAGCAATGTGTCCATTTATTCCCACTCCACCAAAACAAATATCTACTCCTCCTAACTCTTCTATCAATCTACCTATCTCTCCAAGATTATCAGGGTCCGGAAAGTAAATATTCTCAGGTCTAGGCTTTAGACCATCATCCAGTAGATCGAACAAATTTCTTTTCATAAATCCTCTAAAACTTAAAGGGTGATCCTCAGAAATGTAACAGTCACTATCATCCAGATATTCATCCATATTTATCGTGATAAGATTTCTACAGCTTATTTTTCCCGTATTACAAATCCTTGCAAACCTTGGATACTGACCTCTGGGGCCCACCGGCAATATGAATGAGGTTACAGTCCCTTTTTCATTGTTCTCCTTAAGTTTATTTGCCATCAACCTTGCTATGTCATTGTAGATATCTATTCTGTCCTCAACTAAATAGACTCTTATCCTGTCGTTATTCAGAATTTCCTCTTCACTAACACTCATAATGTTAGTAAGATCTGCCACTCTGTATCCTTTTTCTCTTCCCATTTCTCTTTTTACTTTATTTTCTACCGTATTTTCACTATACCTTGTTCTATGTTCTGCATTACACTCATTTGTTGGCCTTACTAACCTTAAAGGATTTAGGCCTCTTAACGCGTTC
>JACIXO010000200.1 GCA_014360385.1 Actinomycetota bacterium
CCTATCAAATGTAACAAACTCAAGCTTTGCCGAAAAGATGAGATTTGTATCATTTATGTTGCATTTAAGATTGCCTCCATGCTCGCTGTCTATAGGTCGGGTACAATACTTTTTGTTAAGGTTTTCAAGTTCTTCCAGTTTATTTTTTAGTTCAAAAAGATTACCAGGACTTACATTTTGCTTTTCAAAATGCTTTTCGAAGTCCTTCTTAACAAAAATAGAAAAGCTTAAGATTCTATCTTCAGACAAAAAATCTACTGCTCTTTTAATTTCATCTGCAAGAAAATTTAAAATTAACCTTAAAGTTGAATCATTAGAACCTCCATCAACTATTACTACCTCTTCGGGAAGAACCTCCTGGGAAAACAGACTTTCAAGAAAGGGGATTACACTTTTTTCTTCATTATACACAGTAGTAATGAAGCTTACTTTATCAATGGTTTTTCTTTCAAGATTCATATTCTACCAACATGCAAAGTTTATTTATAATTTTCTTTTTCTCAGATGCCAGAAAAATAAAGTTTGATCGCTCCCAGGTAGCTTAAAAGTCTTTCTATATTTCTTCTCATCGCCTCTCTGTGATTATCTCTTTTCTCAGAGCCAGATACAAACAGTAATGCAAACAGTAAATTAAACCCGCATAATAGACAAAAAAGAATTATCCGGTTTATGACTCCCAAAAAATATATAAAACTTACCACTTCCCCATGGAAAGGAGAGTAATTTTTTCTGAAATAAAGTCTTCTACTCTTCCAGATTTGTGCTTCTCTTAGTGCCATATTTCTAGACGTTATAGCACTGTCAAGATGAATGACCGTGAAAAAAGGAAAATAATAATTTTTGTAACCAGCTCTTATAAACTTAAGGCACAAATCACAATCCTCACTGAACATAAAGTAGTTTTCGTCAAAACCACCTATTTTTCCAAAATCCACTTTCCTCACCAAAAGAAAAGCTCCGCTTACCCAGTCAACTTCCATTATATTTTTGTGGTCCCACCAGCTAAGAAAGTAAGAACCAAAAATTTTAGATCTCCTGAAAATTCTGTAAAGAAAAAAACTTTCATAGAACTGCCGCGAAATCGTTGGAAAGGACCTGGCACTATACTGGAGCGAACCATCCCGATTCACAATTTTTACTCCTATAACACCTACTTTTTCTGCTTTAGACATTTGCCAATAAAAATCCAGAACACTTTTAAGATTCCCATCTATAAGAACAGTATCTGGATTTAGAAACAGTAAAAACTCTCCCTTTGCCATCTTTGCTCCCAGATTGGAAGCAAAAGAAAAACCCTTATTTTCTCCAAGCTCGAAAAGTGTTATATTCTCGAAACGACTTTCGAGGTTCTTAAGATAGCCAACACTGCCATCGACAGAGCCATTGTCAACCACAACTATCTCCCAACACAGACTGTCTTCAAAACTATTTTTAAAACCACTTTCCTCAGTAGCACTTACGCCTGACTTGTGACATATATTGTGTAAAGTCCCACCAAGCGTCTTCTGGATACTCTCAATGCAACCCCTTATACATTCTAGACTGTTATAGTTTACGATCACAAAACTTATATTCATAAAATTATAGAACCTTTAATCTCTATAAAACTTAAATCCAAATTAAATTTAAATTAAATTTAAATTAAATCACATCTAAATTAATTTTAGTTATTTAGTTACTTAAACTGCTATTTACTATTTTAGCAGTTAAGACTATTTTTCTTTTAATTCTCTTTTAATTCTCTTTTAATTCTCCCTTCTTCATTCTCTCATTAAATACCAAAATAATCACCAAAATTATTAAAATTATCAAATCAAGTAAGAGTATTATCTAGGCTGGATATTGAATTCAATACTTTTGTTTTTAAGGATAAGTGATACTTCTCAAGACATTCGTTTCTTCTTCAATAATGGAAAGGAGATTTTTTTCAAACATATGAGCTGAAAATCTTTTGCAGTTCCTGATGGCATTTTTTCTTATCTTATCAACATCTACCTTCCCGCCACAGATATCGAGAGTAATTTTCTTTAGCTCCTCCCAGCTATTAAACAAAAACCCATCTTCACCATTTTTTATGATTTCTTTCTGCCCACCTTTATTTACCACTACAGGGATGCATCCGGATGCCATCGCTTCAACAGTAGTTATTCCAAAGTGTTCCAACTTATAAGCTTCTTTTCCTTCATCCACACCCATACCTGCAGCATGCCAGAAAATCATGGCTCTGGAAAAAATATCTACCAGATTATCCCAGCTTACATTAGTAAGAATTTTAATAGGATAATCTTTACTCATACTTTCTATTTTCCCCACATATTCCAGATGATTTTTTCTCTGATCAACGCCTCCTACAAGATATAGCTGATATCCATTCATAATGTGGGGATATTCTTTCAGAAGCTCTATAAAGACTCTAGCAAGTTCCAGCTGCTTCTTGTTGTGATGCTCAGGAAAGAATCTTCCTACACTGAGAATAATTTTTTCCTTCTTGCCAGGTTCAAAATCATCAACCTCAACAGGGGGATATAAAACAACACTATCTTTTCCCCACAGCTTTCTAATCCAGCCGTGAGAAAACTCAGAGATAGCAACAATTCTGTCATAAGTTTCCAGAAACTTAAGGTCCCTGGGGTAATCAACAAGAAACAGGGGAACAAAGCCCAAAATTTTTAAAACAATCTTTTTTATAACACCAGTTTTAGTTTCATTATATACAAACACTCCAAGCTTTCGAGCATCGATGCTCTTGCTGTCAACCGAAGATGGAACAAAGGTATCAGAGGAAATAAGAATATAAAAATTGCTCTTCTGGTCCTCGTAGCCTTTAACCCTCCCGGTTTCACTACTACAATTATCATATTCAAAAAATGAAATAATCTCTTTTGCAGACCTTGGGATAGAGAGAGACTTTTCTACAACAACTTTTCCTGCAGGCTTTTCTATAAGCTCGAGCCTTACATTCATACTATCAAAGGGTGTTGTGGAAGGATTCTTAAGGCCAAGCCTTAATTCGCCAAGAGTCGCCTTCTTTTTTACTCTCATCACAACCCTGCCACTACTCCAGCTACCCCTTCCAAGTAGAAATCTCCTTGGTTCATACAACCCTTCCTCAACTTCTAAAGCCTCAACAAAGCTAGAACAAAGTTTTCGAGCTAATCTGAAAAGCCACATTGCAGGTAAGCGGAAAAACAGAAGTAAAAATCTGTGCAAAAAGGTAAAGTCCACATCAAATGGGGTAGGAAAATAGCACAAATATATATTCCTTTTCCCATA
>JACIXO010000201.1 GCA_014360385.1 Actinomycetota bacterium
AAACAAAAAGTTCTTTTAATGAAATTTCATCTTATCATTCAGCTTCTTCCCAAACATTTCTAAATCATTTAGTCAAGCCAAGATTAATTAAGTTAGGATTTAAGCTATGAATAATATAAATCACGTGATTTATATTTTGTCTTTTTTGCCTTATTTTTTATTTCTTATACCTTTTATTCTATCTTTTATTTACTCAACTTTCTTAAACATAGCTTTAGGGGCACCGCATATAGGACAAGTATCAGGTGGATTTCCTTCCACAGTGTTACCACATTTCTGACAAACAAATAGATCTACCCCTTTATCTTTGAGGTTTTCAATATTTTCAAGATATTTCTTGTAAAGACCTGCGTGTATTTCTTCTACTTTATTTGCATAAACGAAACTTCTTCTTGCCTCATCCTCTCCCTCTTCTTTAGCTTCTTCTATCATTTTTGGATACATGCTCTTAAACTCATATGTTTCACCCTCTATGGCCTCTCTTAAATTATCTTTTGTAGAGCCAATACCTCCCATTGCCCTAAGATGATTGTGGGCATGAATTGTCTCAGCTTCAGCAGCTGCCTTAAATAATTTCGCTACCTGAAGATAACCCTCTTCCTCTGCTTTTTTAGCAAATGCAAGATATTTTCTATTTGCCTGAGATTCACCTGCAAATGCATCTTTTAAATTTGAAAGCGTTTTTTCGCCAATGTCTTTGGACATAACCTTCTCCTTTTTGCATTTTTACATTAAAGCTTTATTTTTTAATTGAAACTTAATTGAAGCCAAAATTCACAGCAACATGTAATATCTCATAATTTCCATATTATTTGTGTAACAAATATTAACATAAACTTAATTAGCAGGCAAAATAATACAGGAAACTTATTAATACAAATAAGAATTTGAAATTCATTAAATAATATTGGAAGATGATATTTACTTTGAGGATCCTAGCATTTTTATGTATGCTAGAGGAAGTAAACACCCTTACAAGTCTGCATGTGCAGAGTTAATATTGTCTATTGGCAATGGCTCTTTTGAGCATAAATATGGACAACCAGTCCTTGATAGAGTGAGATTTTTCAGGAAATACTTTATCGATACAGTCTTATTGGTAAAAAAGATACTGCAATCTCTCTTTTACGAGATATTTATACACTAAACGTAGAAATTTTACCCATTGGTAAAGAGGAAATTGAAAAAATGATAGAGCTTGCAACCAAATATAAAGATAAGAATATTACTCCAAGAGACCTCATACATGTTGGTGTTATGATTACCAATAACATTAGTAAAATAATAATCTACAGATAAAGACTTTGATTATATTGAAGAGATAAAAAGAATTGATCCAATGGATTTATGTTAGCACTCTTACTTAAGATTTTACAGCTATGATTGTTACTATACACTTGCTACCTACCGAAAAATTTTTCAAATACAATTTTTAAAAAAGAATGCTATTCCATACATGGCAAAGGACTTAATTAATCATTTAGTAACCGTGGTAACTGTGAGACTTCTTGGTTTTTTAGTGGCATTAACAATACTTGTAAAAATCTATTTTTAGTATTATGAGATATATCATTAGCCATATAAGTATGACAACTGGTATGGACACTTGCGTACATTCCAGCTTACTTAAGACATCAGGAAAAGCAGGTAGAGAAAACCACAGTGCAGCCCTTATTGCCAGTGCATAGAAGACTATTATGAGGAGTTTAAGAGAACATATGAGAGACCTTTGGAGATTTTCTAGCCTTTAACTCCCATATCCACATAATGGTAACAGATTGTTGCTTTTCAGGTGATGGTTTCTTATACGCTCCACCAAGTAATATTGATACAGAATCAATAGAGAAACTGTTCATACATAAAATATTTATGATGTTACTTTCCAATAATCTTATCACTACAAGGACAGTTGATATTATCTCCCTATGGCGGCATTCTTGCTTTAGTGTCTACTACGGAAAGAGAATCTATCCTAAAGATGAAAGATCAACAGAAAACCTGGCAAGGTATATTATAAGGGAGTCATTTTCCCAGGAGAGAATGAAATATTATCCGGATAATGAGAATAATTGCTTTTATAGAGGATTATAAGGTTGTAAGAAGATCCTTGACTATCTTGGAATACATGAATTTGAGAGGAAGAGGCCACTTCCAAAGATAGATAATGAATATACAGACCGTCAGGTGTGCTAGAATTTTTACAGGGTTATATGATATAGACCTGCCATAAAATAGACCTGGACATTGGGTTTTCTTAATTATTTCCCGACTTCCGCATTTTCTTCGAATAATTATACAAAATAGAGAAAAAATAAGCACAAATTTTTAAATATTTATATAAAAAGCCAATGTAGTGCCTAATTAGAAAATTCTTATTTACAAACAGCCATTAATATACATAAACTTTAAGCTATGTTTGTAAGAGTAAAAGAAACACCAAATAGCCCAAGAAAATCAGTTTAAGATAGTCCAATCATACAGAGTTTTAAGATAAGGTAAGGCAAAGGATAGTTAGATATGTTGGTATTGCCCATGATACCGAAGAACTAGAGAAATTAAAGCTACTTGCAGAATCAATAAAAATAAAGCTTTAAGGCAGGAGCTTAAGGAGATGCTAATGTCTCCTCAAAGAGCTAGCTAAAATTAATCTTAGGCAAAAGAGGAAAAATACACAGAAGAAGACTACAAGGTAAATATAAAAGACCTAACTGAAGAGGCAAGAGTTGTATCGGGAATACATGATATATATGGTACTTTATTTTATGAGCTTTCTTACCAAAAAGTATTTTTAAATGCTAAAAGAAATAAGTCATCGGTAGAAATATTTAAAAATATAGTTCTAGCAAGGATTTCTAATCCAGCCTCTAAGATGGCATCTGTAGATATGTTAGAAGAAGATTTTTAAAATAAGTATACCACTTGATAGAGTATAAAGAATGATGGAATTGGCCTCATGGCAATATCATCTACAACAAGAGTATACCACTTGATAGAGTATAAAGAATGATGGATAGGCTTAATACAAAAGCTATAGATAGACTTTAAGGCTATAACATATGAGAATCACTTTAAGCCACAAAGAATAGAAGCTCATATTGCAATATGTTTTTGTGCATACGCACTTGTAAAGCATTTAGAATACAGAGTAAGACTACTATATAAGAAGATGTCACCTTAAGAGGATAAGACAGACATTAGTCAAGGTAAAAACCTTAGATACCTTTTGGTAAGAAAAAAAGAATAAGATATGCTCTTTCTTCAAGAAT
>JACIXO010000202.1 GCA_014360385.1 Actinomycetota bacterium
CAGATTCTTGTGAAATTTCTCCTGTACTTACCAGATTTTTACCTAACCTGGTAATTTCTGCTTTTCTTACAAGGATTTTTAAACCAGATTTAGAATACTCAGCTATAAGCAGTCGAACAGAATTTGTTCCAATGTCTATAGAGGCTAATTTCAATTTAAGAATCAAAATCTAAAGGATTTTCCCAACTGATTCTCTTTACTCTGTTTATTTCTACTTCTCGTTTTAGTTATTGTCTTGTTTGATTACTTTTTTAAATTACTTCTTTAATCCTTAAGCTCTATTTTTTCATTTTTTCGTTATAAAGGATTTTTATGTTCTCCCACAGATCACAGTTCGAGTAAACAAGGTCATCTTTGATGCTTTTTCTTGCATCTGACTTTGTAGTCTCAAAATCTTCTTTACGGTCTTCAACAGTACGAAAGATTATTTCTCCTTCCTTTGCTATATTAAACTGGTCTCTTGCCTCAATTTCGACCATTTCATCTGTGTACAAACTTTTCTCTAAAGCCAAGAGCTCAATGTTTTTGTTTCTAAGCCAGTTAAGTTTTTCTTCAAGCTCAGAAATTTTCTTCCTGTTCTCAACTATCTGCATAATCGGGTTTATAGAAGAAAAAATTATTAATACCAGAAAAACAAGAAATATGCTAGCAAAAATATTTATTTTCGCTTTTCTGGAAAGGCTGTCAACAATCGTGATACCTTTTTTCATCTCTCTCATAATAACCCTTTAGTTTTTCACCCAACTTTTTCTTTCGTACACAAACTTTTTCATACATAAATTATAACCTGTTAATATTTTATAACAATACTCTAAGGCTAAAAATAGACTTCCCCCAACAATTAGTATTGAATTAGTAGAATTGCAAACCTTTTCTGAAGCCTAAAAGAACCGCCTGTTAAAAGGAAGTATTTCCAATTCCGTGATAGTGACAAAGATAAGTTTCCAAGAATCAGGTTTGGTGTTTCGAAAACACGGAAAAAGAAATGCTACCCTGTTAAAAACTGGTATTGTGTTTAAAAAATAAATCTACTACAATAACTTTCTAATTAATTTCTGCTTATCAGAGGTCTGAAGACAACAGAAATTCATTGAGAAACCAGAAACATTTAAAGAATACTGGAATAAATAAACTAACAAAATAAATAGGCTTAAAATGCAATAAAACCACAAGGTTTATAATACTGGTTACGCTGATTATGTCAGAATAATTGTCACTAACCATAATGGATAATATTCTTCTTTCCTCTTCAAAAACTCAAAAATTAATTGCAAAACAAGTTCTTGGCGGGTTTGCAGCCATCATAACTTTAGGGTCCCTGATTCTTATGCTTCCACCAATGACTCAGAAGGGTGAAATAAGTTATATAGATGCTGTTTTCACTGCAACGTCAGCTGTTTGTGTTACCGGGCTTATCGTCCAAGATACTCCTTCATACTTTACCGATCTTGGGAAATCAATAATACTTATCCTTATACAGGTAGGAGGTCTTGGAATCATGACTGTAGGCTCTATATTTACATTAATAATAAGAAGAAGGATCAGTATAAAAGATAAGTTATATCTAAGAAGCAGTTTTGGTACCACCCCTTATATTACAGCCGCAAGATTCTTTGTCTTAATAGCAGTGACAACATTTGCCATCGAATTTATAGGTTTTATTCTTATGACTTTAGTTCTTTACTTCAGGTACTCATATCCCTTAAAATCCTCACTCACTTTCGGACTCTTCCATTCTGTAAGTGCTTTCAATAATGCTGGTTTCTCGCTTTATTCAAATAGCTTTGAAGGATTTGTGTCTGACATACCCATAAATCTAATAATTATGGCATTAATAGTCCTGGGAGGAATAGGTTATCCTGTAATATCTGAAATAATATCCTTTAGGAAAATGAAAGTTATTTCCCTTCATTCAAAGATAGTTATAATCACTACCCTGGTTTTAATTTTAGCTGGCGCAATCCTTTTCTTTCTCCTTGAATTAGATAATCCTGCAACTCTGAAGGAAAAAGACATTCCCACTAAAATAATAGCAAGTTTCTTTCAGTCTGTTACATCACGAACAGCAGGTTTCAATACCATACCTATTGGAAAGCTTACCCAGGCCACCCTTCTCATACTTATCATACTTATGTTCATAGGAGCATCTCCAGGAGGAACCGGGGGTGGTGTAAAAACCACTACTTTAGCTGTTGTGGTAGCAGCTGCTATACACGCACTTAGAGGCAGGAGTCAGATATGCCTCAGGAAACGCAGATTACCAGAAACTATTGTATACAGAGCATTAACACTGACTTTTGTTGCATTATTCTTTATAACTTTTTCCACTATAGGTATACTTATACTAGAAAAATGTTCACTTTCCCAGGCTCTATTCGAAGTAGTCTCTGCTTTTGGAACAGTAGGACTCTCAACAGGTATAACTTTCTCCCTCTCCACTCCAAGCAAGATAATACTTATATTCTGTATGTTTGTGGGCAGGGTGGGTATAACTACTCTTTCAGTAGCTATTGCAATTAGAACTATAGCTGATAAAATAGTCTACCCAGAAGAGACAACTATCATAGGATGATACATATATGAAAAAACAATTCTTAGTAATAGGATTAGGTAGATTCGGAACAAGTGTGGCTCGCACGCTTACCCAACTTGGCCACAGTGTAGTAGGAATAGACCAATCAGAAGAACGCATACAAAAAGTATCTGATGAAATAACAGATGTAATAAAATGCGATGCTACTGATTCCGAGATACTGGACTCTCTGGGAATTTCCGATTTTGAAACAATATTCGTGTGTATAGGAGAAAAGTATATACAAAATTCTATTCTTGTTACTCTCCTTGTGAAGGAAAAGGGAGCAAAAAAAATAATAGCCAAAGCAGGCTCAAAAACCCAGGGCAAAGTTCTCTCCAAAGTAGGTGCAGACATAATAGTTTATCCTGAAAAAGATATGGGGGAAAGAATTGCAAGAATTGTAAGTAGCCCCAATATAATGGATTTTCTTGAGGTAAGCCCAGAGATAAGTATAATTGAAATGAAAACTCCTACACCAATGGTAGGAAAGAACCTGATCGAGTTAAACTTGAGACATCGCTACGGGGTAACCATAATAAGTGTAAAGAACGGCAAAGGTGAAATAAAAAGCCCTCCTGATGTTAACTACAGATTCAAAGAGGATGATATTCTGACCCTAATAGGTGAAAATAGAAAGCTAAGAGAGCTTCATTTTATTGATGTAAACATATAAAAAATCTGTT
>JACIXO010000203.1 GCA_014360385.1 Actinomycetota bacterium
ATTTTTGATAACTTAATATAAGTTTTTATAAGTCTTTAAGCAATAGAGGCTAAGACTTACATTCTAGTAAATGGGCACCTTAGAATGTAAAGAGCCAGTGGTGCAACCGGCTATTGCTATTAGTTTCTCTAAAGTAGTTTCTCTAATAGTAAATCGAATTTTAAGAAATTTAAAAAGCCATTTAGCCTCTATTGCTAAATGGCTTTTTATTTTTACTCTATCTGTTCTGGTTTCTGGTTTTTAAAAATGAGTATCAAGCACTCAGCAGAAATGAGTGATTAGCGATGAAATTCAGGATTTCAAACTTTAAAAAATTTGGAAAAAGCCATAGAAAAAGCCTTTTATATAAATTGCTATGTAGAAGGTCTCTATATATAGGTATAGGACTATCCTTAGTAACACTGGTAACAACATTACTTTTTGGAGCTTTTGGCTTTAAATTTAGCAGTGACTATTTTGGTGAAAGTATAGCTTATTTCGCTAATCATAATAGCCCATCATGCATCAGCAATATAAAAAATAATGTCAGTAATTCCTTGGAAATTGCATCCTGGTACCAATGCCATTCACACTTAGAAGGTTGCGAGGGTCAGGGTAGCACAATAAACCAAATTTTTTACCTTACCCAGGATACCGAGAGAGATATAACCGAACTAAATAGCGAACTTTTGAATAAAACCACACAACAAAAAAGTTTAAGAGAGCAAGTAGGAAGCCCTAGAATTTCTTCTTCTGGATTTCAGCCTGATACTAAACTAATTGGAAAAAAAGTAGAAAAATTGCCACCCAGTGCAAAAAAACTACCACCAAGTGTTATCCAGAAACAATCTTTTCCGCAAACACAAGCACAGAATAGCCAAACTCAAGTAGAGGGCGAAAGTCAGATTCAGAGTGAAACCCAGGTAGAGGAACAGCCTCAGCAAGGGGCTCAAACCCAGAGTCAAGATAATCAACAAACACAAACCCAAATAGTAGTTGAAACAGCAAATCTAAATGGTGTTGAATCGCAAATTCTAGCTCTCATAAATAATATAAGAGTTGAAAACGGCCTTGCTCCTCTTGTTCCAAATCAGATGCTAACGGACATAGCAAGAACAAGAAGTCAGGACATGCAACAAAGAAATTACTTCTCTCACACTACTCCGGATGGAAAAAACATTTTTAGTATTTTGAAAGAAAATGGAGTTATCTACAAACATGCAGGTGAAAACCTAGGGCATGCATCTCCTGTTTCTTACGGATCACCTGAAGCTTTTGTAAATGCCTGGATGAATAGCCCTTCGCACAGAGCAAATATATTAAGAGCTGAATATGGAAAGATTGGAATCGGAGTAGTTGATGCAGGTAATAGGAGAGTAGTAACTACGATATTCATGAATTAATAATATTTATGAATTAATTTTACTATTAATTAAGAATTAATATTGAAAACAATAATAGTATTTAATCTATTTGGTATTTAATTTTAAGCACAGGTTTTTATAAAGGAGACATTTAATTTTAAGCATAGGCTTTATAAGTTTCATGTAAAGCAAGGAGATATAGAATTAGATAAACAAGGAGATAATAAATGAAGGCTAACGAAAAAAGGTAACTGGACGCCTGGTTAGCTTCACACAAAAAGTAGCACAGATAATTTAGACAGGTTATCTGTGCTACTTTTATTACTTCAATTATTTAATTTTATTTCTTTTTATTATCTTAGCTCTTTTACTTCTTTTTCTCTTTTTTTAATAGCTAGAATAATTAAAACTAATCCACCTATTATTAATGTAATCGCGGCAATAGGTATTACTGGATGTAGTCCTGTAAACGGAAGCTCAGATACACCTAATACCTCAAGAAATGGAGTTGCTACTCCAGCAACAGCTAATGTAGGTGTAGTGGTAGTTGTAGTAGTTGTTGTTGGTGGAGTTGGAGGTGGAGGTACAGGTGTATTTGAAAGTGTTATAGAAATTCCTACTAAAGCATTATCTTTTGTTATTGTTATATCTACAGGACTTGCTGCAGTATAACCAGAAGGTGGAGTTGTTTCTACTATTGTATATGTACCCCAAGGTAGACCTGAAAACGTAACAAGTCCACTACCATTTGTAAATGCTTCTGGATATACTGGGTTACCACTTGCTTTGTAGTATATAGTAAATCCTATACCTGACATTGTTGCTCCTGTAGATGAGTTGATTTTGTTTATCGTAACGCTTCCAGGAATGCGTGGATCACTTATTACAATCGAAACATCAGCACCAGATTCACCACCAACTTCTACTGTTACGGGATCTGCAAGTCCATATCCAGTGGGTGCCCCAATTTCTTTTACAACATATGTTCCAAATGCAAGATTTGTAAAGTAAGCTTTTCCATCTACACCAGTTACCTGATTTGGAATTGTATTACCGTATGCATCCGTAGCCGGAGTTACACCATCAGCTTTAAACAGTGCAAATGTTGAGCCTGCAAGTACACTTCCATCAGTTGCATCAGTCTTTTCTACTGTAATTGAGCCTTTTTCAGAAGTATTTGTTACAGAAATAGTAGGATTTTCATTATCAGAGTTAATAACTATAGGATCTGAGGAGAGGTTTGTAGTGTAAGTATATACATTACCACTTGGATAGCTTTCAGTTATAGTATAAGAGCCATATGGTAGATTAGACCAGCCATCACTTTCTCCATTACCTAAAGTTATATCAGGATAAGGTCCACCTGGTCCTGAGAGTGAGAATATAGCTTTGTCATTACCTTCAAGGCCTGTCTTTTCTACTGTAATTGAGCCAGTAATCTGCTCGGTACTATTTACAACATTAAAAGTCTTACTGGGACCAAGATCAAATGACTGAGGAAATGAAATATTAGAAGTGTAGTTAAAATTATTACCATCAGGATAGCTTTCTTCTAAAGTATAAGATCCAGCTGGTAGTCCATACCAGGTATAAGAAGAAGGATTCGAAGTAAACCAACAATTATCAAGTGTTATACTTCTAACCTGGCTATTAGGTCCTTCTGGACCAGTAAGGGTAAATATAGCGCTATCAGCCCAATAGAATGGCCAAGTTGATTTATAATCCCACTCTAAGCCAGACTTGTTGACAGTAACACTATAGGTACATTTTGTATTCACAACACTAATAGTTTCATTACCGTCAACAGTTATATTTTTTGGATTAGGATTAAGACTTGTAGTATATGTATACACATTTCCAGAACCCCAAGTCTCTGTTATTGTGTATTCCCCGTAAGGTAGATTAGAC
>JACIXO010000204.1:0-1235 GCA_014360385.1 Actinomycetota bacterium
CTTATTATTAATTTTTATCCTTTCTTCTCCTCCACTAACACCTATCAAGAGTAAGAAAGTTATATTAGGAACCAGACCCCCGGTAGCCCACAGACTCATATCAATGATTTTTTCTTTTCCAAGGCCTCTAGCTATACCCTGGTACACAACAGTAGAGTCAAAAAACCTGTCAGAGATTACAATCCTTCCCTCCTTCAGGGCAGGCTTTATGACCTTCGAGGTGTGTTCAGCCCTTGAAGCAAGGAATAAAAGAGCCTCTGTTTTGTACTCCATCGAGTAATGCTTCTTGTCCAGAAGAATTTTCCTAATCTTTTCACCAATATCCGTTCCGCCAGGTTCCCTTGTTACCAAAACCTCAAGGCCTTTTCTCTTAAGAAAAGAGGATAAAAGTTTTATTTGAGTTGTTTTTCCAGAAGCATCAGGACCTTCGAAAGTTATAAACAATCCTTTTGTAAGCAATTCTTCCATACACTATCCTAAAATTTATATAACCAATCTTTCTCACGAGCAGGATAAAAAATAAACAATTTGTGTCTTTTGCTTTTTAATAGAGTCTAAGAGACCGATATTTTTATACTGATCTTCTTATACTGATATTTTTGATATGATTGTTTGGCTATTCTTACTCACTTATTCATTTTTGCCAATTATTTACTCTAATCTTACTCTCATCTATTATTAAATTTACTTAAGTATTATTAAATTTCTTATTTCACTATTTTAACATGAATAGCCATCATTAACATAACTTTCCGAAACCTCATGGAAGCAGATCCGGGTAGACGTATTTAGGTCTAAAACACATTAAGGAGGTGAAGGCAAAATGACAAACATCAGGATCCGGGTAGACATATTTACGTCTAAAACCTTGATAAAACATAATAGAAACTTTATTATAAAACTTACAAGCAAGTTAAAAGCATTATATTAAGATCAAGAATATTAAGATCAAGATGCTAAGATTAAATTATCTTAAACTTTCAATTTTAATAATCCTGGCCTTTGTCCTTTCACTTCTAATCTCTTCCTGTGACCCAACACTTGTTGAGATTTATACCCAGATAAACCCCGACTACTCCGGTTTAAGAGTCTTCGATATTGCTGTCAAGACTGAATATCTACAGAAAGGCGAAGTAGTTCTGGCTAAAGACCAGCCCCTTTTTGAAAAGATACTCTCCATACTACCTGAGGGAGATATAGAAACTACTGAAGAAAACGGTTATACCCACTTTAAA
>JACIXO010000204.1:1245-3248 GCA_014360385.1 Actinomycetota bacterium
TGTTTTATAGCGAGTATTTCTTTAATGACTATATAGATATGAAAGTTGACGAAATGCTATTAAACTCACAGGATGAAAACTCAGACTTCAAGAGAATAGATAGCCTCGTTAAGGCCGATAAAAATCTTATAAGCATAACCTATAAAATCAAGTTTCCAGTCAAAATAACAAAAACTAATGCTGATATTCAAAATGAAGACAATACCTTGGTGTGGAATATAAGATATGGTGAGCAAAGAGATATTTATGTAGAGGGAAAAAGAACAAAATTTCTAACATATTTTTTGCTGGTACTTTTAGGATTCATCGTTGTGTTTATACTCCTGATAATCTTCGTACTTGCATTTGGCTCAAAAAGAAAACCGCCTACACGTCCTAAAAAGCCAATATATACGTATGATAACTACTTCAAAAAAGACCGCTATTTCGGTTAATTGTTGTTAATTGTTATTATTTGTTAATTTTGACTAATTTTTAAAACTCAATCAAATAAAGAATTGGAGAATAAAGTGGAGAGAATATGTTATTAGAAGCTAAAAAAACTTTCACGCTTACCACTCCTCTTACAGAAGAGAAAATAAAAAAGCTAAGAGCAGGAGATATGCTTTATCTTACAGGAGTTATTATTGGAGCAAGAGATATGGCTCACAAAAGAATGATTGAATCAATAAAAAAAGGAGAACCACTACCCATAGATTTGAAAGATCAAACCATATTCTACGCAGGACCTGCTCCTACACCTAAGGGAAAGAAAAGTGGTAGTATTGGTCCAACCACAAGCTCAAGGATGGACGAACTAACCGAACCACTGATTGAAAGAGGTTTAAAAGCAACTATAGGTAAGGGTGAGAGAAGTGGAGAGTTAAGAAAACTACTAATAAGATACAAGGCAATATACCTCGTGGCTATCGGTGGGGTATCAGCATACCTCGCAACCAGGGTAAAAGAAGTAAGAAAAATTGCTTATCACGATCTTGATGCAGAAGCAATCTACGAAATCTCTGTAGAAGATTTCCCACTTTTTGTAGCTTATGATATTTATGGTGGAGATATATTTGAGAAAGTAAAAAGTGAAACACAAAATATACTTTCTGATAAATTTCAATAAAGAAGAAATAAGGAAATGAGGAAGACTAAGTGCCTGCATGAAACTATATTTTCGAAGATGCTCTTCTGGTAGAATGACAGCCAAGAGAAATAGCAAGAGGAAGAGTGGCCATATGGCAGGGAGAAAACTCAATATTGCATGCCAAAGCTGTAGTTTTGCCGCCTAATCCCTGGGGACCAATTCCAGTGCTATTAACTTTTTCTAAAATCTCTTCTTCAAGTTCCCTATATCTTGGATCACTGTTTCTAATATTTAAGTTTCTAAAGGCAGCTTTCCTTGAAAGTTCCATAACTTTAGAGGCTGTGGAACCTATACCTACTCCTACTATGACTGGAGGACAGCAACGGCTTACATTTTCTTTTACAGTTCTTGTCACAATCTCGACTACTTTTTCTCGGGTGGCTGAGGGGTTTAGCATAAAAAGATAAGAGCAGTTCTCACTTCCGCCACCTTTAAGCAAAACCTCTACCTCAATACCCGGATTTGAACAAAAAGAAAAATCAACAATTGCAGGAATATTCCCCTTCGTATTTTTCCTCTCAAACAGAGGATCACTGACTATAGATTTCCGTAAATAATTTTCATTATATACTCTGGCTACTGTGCTATTAATTGCCTTTATAAGGTCTACTTCCGAAGCCCCGAAGCCAACTTCTAAACCCGTTTTCTCATTCTTGCTATTACCATCATGGTCAGAACAAACCTCGACATAAACATCTCTACCAATATTCAAGTTAATGTACACATTGCCACAATCCTGGCATAAAGGGAGCTTCTGTTCTCTTGCTATTTTTGCATTTTCTAGAATAAGATTAAGTATCTTTATAGCTAAAGGGTTTGTTTCATTCTTGAGAGAATTCTGTAGAGCCTCTATTATATCCTGAGGAAGTTCAAA
>JACIXO010000205.1 GCA_014360385.1 Actinomycetota bacterium
CGTTAGAAATAGAAGCAGGAAAAAGTGAGCTTGAGGAAAAACCGATCGGAATTTTAGAGCTATCCACCCTATTTCTTCAGTCCAGAGACTTTGGGAACTCTGTCTCTCTGATGAGAAAAAACTATAATAAACTAAAAACAAAACTTACTTCCCCTTATGTAGATTATTTTTATTACCTTGCCTTCCCTTATGGCTATAAGGAGATAATATCAAGGTACAGCAACCAAAATAATCTGGATCCCCTTTTTGTCCTGGCTGTAATAAGAGAGGAAAGTAGCTTTAAAGCTGACGCCGTCTCATTTGCAGGAGCTACTGGTCTTATGCAGATAATTCCCTCAACAGCAAATAGCATAGCTCGCCAACTTGGGATAACAAACTTTTCCGAAAGCATGCTCCTGGAACCCGAGACTAACATAAAAATGGGAACTTTTTATTTAAGACAAATGCTAAATAATTTTGAGAATAATAAATACCTTGCCCTCGGAGCTTACAATGGTGGACCTGGAGCTATGAAAAAATGGGTAAGTAGCTGGGGCAACATGGATATAGATGAATTTATAGAAACTATTCCTTACGATGAGACCAGAAATTATATAAAAAAGGTTATGGGAAGCTACTATCTTTACCAGTTTCTCTACCACTAATCCTTACGAGTAATTCTATCCACCAGCTTTTTTAGCCACTCTGCTCTGCATATCATAGCCACTTTATATATCAATATTTTACTCACCATCACTTTAAAAAGCATTTTATTAAAGGATAATACAATAATATTATCAATCTCTAAATCATTAAACTCTAAAACAGCTTTAGCACCAGAAGCCACATCGAGATAGTAAATGCTGAAACTATAGTACTAAAAATAAGAGAAGAAGATATGAAATCATAATCTGAATTATGCTCCACCCCCATAATAAAAGTGGTTACTGCTACAGGCATAGAAAACAAAAGACACACGACATCTCTATCTAACTTATTGATTCTGAATACAAAAATGCAAAGTAAAAGGCCTACTAAAGGAAGAACCATTAGCTTTAACAAACTGACCAGGGAAAGAAATTTCATATTTTCTCTAACATGAAAAAACTTAAATGAGGCTCCTATGGATATGAGAGCTATTGCCATTGCCATACCTGACAATATGTCAAAAACGCTCATTATGGAGTCGGGGATTCTAAGATTAAAGTAAGAAAAAACTATTCCTGATACAGCTGCTATTATCAATGGATCTCTTGCAAGGCCTAAAAACAATTTAGATAAACTTCCATCTTTTTCCCCGCTAAAAAACCTGAAAATTAGAACAGAAAAAATCACATTTACCGGTGTAAGAAAAGCCACAACCAGGCTTGCCTTTGCCATTGCGAGAGTCCCATAAGCAGAAAGTATTATAGGAAATCCTATAAAAGCCATATTGCATCGAAAAGAAGACACAATCATAGCTCCCCTGGTTCTCCTGTCAGTTTTAACAAAAACAAATACAAGCATACTCATGCCAGTAAAAAGGACTACCGTGGAATATATTGCCTCTATTACTTTTAGGTTAAAAATATCCTCAAGTTTGTTAGAAATTATACTTATGAATATCAGGGATGGTAAGCCAAGATTATAGGCAAGCTTATTAAGGGCTTCCGTTGCCTTCTCGTCAAGTATTTTCTTTCTCCTCATAAAATATCCAATAGCAACTATAGCAAATATTGGAAAGGTTATATTGAGAACCTCCAGAGTTGACTTAAACAATCTATCCATAAAGAGTATCCTTTATCTTCATAATTGACCTCATGAAACTACGCCATTACACTATGACAAATAGTAATAAATAGAGAAATAATACCAATCTTTTAAGATTAAGAAAAGAAAATAAGCCCTAATAGGAAGCGTTTCCAATTTTGTGATAGTGACAAAGATAAGTTTCCAAGAATCATGCTTAAGTGTTTATTCGCCTCCAAATGGTTTTCTTAACACCCAGCCTGATCCAGTAATTTGTTTTTCCATAACAGAAAAAAGAAATACTTCGGCCCTAAGAAGAATGGAATCCAAGACAGCTATAAATCCAATTCTTTCGCTTTCAACACATTTAATATATAATTACAACCACAAATGGAATACCGAATGTCAAGCGAAGCAGCAAAAAGAAAATTTAGAGTCCAAACTCCCAGGCAAGCTAGTAAGCCAAGATATCTCGTTTACTTCATAATTATAGTAGCTCTTATTCAATTCTGGCTTCTCAAAACTTACTTTAGGGAAATAGAAACAAAGCTACCAGAGGACCTATTTTCCTTGCCAATAAAATTCCCAATTTCTGAGTCGACTCTGATGAAAAGCTACTATGAACTTGGCAAAGTTCCTGTAGACATTTCTGCCCCAAAAGAAGCTACCGCTTCTATGGCTAATGAAACTAAAGAGCCAGAAGAAACTCAAACTGGTGGTGCTGCTACACTTTCTACAACTGAAACTGAAAGCGGGTTATCCACATCTGAAACGCCCAATTCTTCATTTTCCCTATCAGAGGAGCAAAAAAAGATTATATTTCGTGCTCTGGAACTTCTAAACGAAAACATAGAGTATGGCTACCAGTATTATCCCGAAACAGGCTATCCAACCGATAATAAGTGGATTTCAACCGATGTTGTAGCTATGGTTCTAAAAGATTGTGGCTATGATTTAATGGAGTTAATATATAAGGATATGAGCGAACACAAAGAAGCTTACCCTATGGATCTAAAGGGAAGTAAAAACCTGGATAAGTATATGGATTTCAGACAAGTATATTTTCAGGAAACATTTTTTAAGCGCTATGCGCTGGAACTACCTTCCGAATACATCCCCGGAGATGAAACAAACAACCTTCAGTGGCAACCAGGAGATGTTGTGTTTTTTGAAGTAGATAAAGATAATCCAGGAAAAGATGTTGTAGGTATAATTTCTTCCCACAAAAATGATAGGGGGGTTCCTCTTGTTATTATGTGCACCAAAGACCTTGGTAAACTAAGCGAGGTAGATGTGTTAGAAGAATATAAAATAAAGGGCCATTACCGATATCCATATCCTGAGGTAGACTAATTTAATAATTTTAACAATTTTAGTAATTTTAGTAATATAGTTTTTTTAAATAAATTTCTTCCTCTATTAATTTGCACTTGTTAATAATAATTTTAAGATTAAGATAATAATCTACTCAGTAATCCAAATAGCACTTTCTAAATCAAGTGTTTTTGACTTAGAGTTAAAAGCTTTGATAAAA
>JACIXO010000206.1 GCA_014360385.1 Actinomycetota bacterium
TCTAGCAAGGCTTTGCCTTTAGGGCTTACACTTAGGAGATAGTTAATATCTAAATACATCTAATGAAAAATATAAGTTAAAAGTAAAAGAAAAACTTACCTGCCTGTAACTCTAAAGGAGTGAGTTCATTTTTTGGGTTTTTTACAATTTAGGAACCACTGAAAAGAAATCTAGGTGATTTATCTAAGGTAATTTGGCCTAATAAGTGGTATCAGCAAAGATTATGTTCAAAAAATATTTTTGATTATCAAATAAATTTTATCTAGTTTCAACTTTATCTATTTTTACTCTTCTACTATTATCAGTTACTATCTTGTCTTTGATAAAAACTCTTAACATTAAGGGTTCTGGTTTTTTGGTAAAGATTAGCAATACATAACCGAAAATTTTTATTTTTTAACTTTTTTATTTTTCCACTTTTTTACCTTCATCTATAGATTTTTTGCTTTTAACTGGATAATTTAAATATTTTTTAGCAACTGGGTCATTAAACCTTTTCCAGAGAATTGCTCCAAAAATAGTACCAATTGGAAAGAAAATTATCATGGTTACTACAAGAGCTGCCCTTCCGACTGGAACAGCCCAGTTCTTCCTTGAATAAATTCCAACCAGACTTGCAACAAAAAGAGCAAGAAATATAAGTGCACCGTTGGATGAGGGTAAACTTATATGAACAGGGCCCAGATTAATATATCCCAAATTAGTTCCTTTTATAAACCATAGCCGCCAGTCTCTGGAGAGATAACCAATACCTGTAAAAATAGCTACAACCCACAATAGAATAATTACTCCACCCAATACCTTTTTCCCTTCTTCAATTTCTCTGTTATTTCCCTCAATTTGTTCACTCATTATTATATCCCCCTATTCTTTCTTTTATATAAACAGCTATAAATATCTTTTTAATTTTATTAGATTAAGTCTAATCTATCCTTCTTATAGTCCCGCTACCAGATGTAATACTCTGAGTTACTGAAGGATTACCAATATAATTTATACTACCTATTCCACTCATACTTATATCAAGGGATTCACTTACATTTACAATAGCTTTACCCGTTACACTTATTATAATCTTACAGTTCTTGCTTTCAAGATCCTTAGCATCATAGGAACCTGTGCCAGAAATTGTTATTTTCTGCTCATCAGCACTGCCAAATAGTTTAGTTCTTCCTGCACCTGAAATTATCATTTCAAGTCTATCTACATCTATATTCATATTAATTCATATTAATACTCCCAGCACCACTTAAAGAAATCATAAGGGAGTCTGTATTAAGCTTATCGCATTCAATCTTACCAGCACCTGAAATTTCAATTTTATCAATGTCTTTCACTTTTAAATAGAACTTTATGCTTTTTGTAGGAAATATGTTAATAGAACCTCTTTTATACCCTATTTCTAATATCCCATCACCTGAACGTATAACGAGATTATCAATAAGTGTTTGCGGAGCTTTAATGGTAAGAGATTCAGTTTCACCTTGTTTAATCTCTATCTCTCAAATTCCGGTAAATATTAATTCACTGAAATCCGAGACCTTAAAGTTTTTATTTACAGACTCACCCAAACCTTTTACCGAGCTAATATCTATAGTTATACAAGAGCTTAGAGGAATCGCAAGAAAAATTAGCATTGAATTCATTGTTAATATTATAAATAATACTCTATGCCTGGCTCTAAATCTTATCCTAAGTAAATTGTAAAAATCTTTCCTTTTTTATTTTGCTTAAACATTAATTTCCTCTTATGCTTTTCTCTCCTATACTTTTCTTTTATATTTTGTCTTTTTTTCTTCATACATTAGAAAATTTGCTTCATTTATAGCTTCTTCTAATGATCTTTCTTCTTTAGGATCCCAGTAGGCTATACCGATTGAAAGGTCAGCATCAAAATTTGAAATTTCATCTTTATATTTCCATTCTGAGATAGCTTTATTTAGACGTTCTTTGAAAGCTTTAATATGATTGCGCGCAAATGCTGGCAAAACAATAAGGAATTCATCAACACAGTATCTTACCACTGTATCAATTTTCCTTGTTTGTTCAATCAAAATTTTCCCAATACCCTTTAATATAAAATCACCTACCTTGTGACCATATCTGTCATTGATCGTTTTGAAATTGTTGACATCAATTATTAAAAAGGCTACCTTGTAATTATGCCTCCTTGTTCTATCAAGCTCCTTTTCTATATAGTTATAAAATATCTTCTATTGTAAATACCTGTGAGTTGGTCTATCCCTGCTCCTTTCTTTAACAATTCTTCAAGACAAACTCTTTTAAAAGCTATAATGCTTTGTTTTACAAAGAGGTTTATAATTCTTCTTATCTCATCATCTATCTGCTTTTCATCTTTGCATATGAACATAAATATACCAGAGTTGTCAATCGGAACTAAAAGTGCGTATATAGTGTCCTTGACTATATCATTAAGGGATTCATCTTCCTTTAGAAATTTATAAATATTTATTACTCTAATTTTTTTAGATTTATATAATTTCAATAATATTTTATCTTTTTCGACGAGCTTTCCATTAATATACTTATGAATAAGACTTGCTATTAATGTCTAATATGGGATTCCTTCTTCTAAAGCTTTTCTTTGGATGTATTCGAGATCTTTTTGTGATATACGTATTTTTAATTCTTTTATTTTTCATAAAAGTAGCTTTTGCATATTCTTTATGTTTTCTTTATTTTTATTTATCTCTCCTCCTATATAAGGTATTTCTACATACTCATTATTTTCATAGCTGTTTAATATTTCCTTTGCATCACTGTCAAGTTTTTATTTCATTGTTTACCTCTATGAATTTTTTGTAGCTTTTTGCTTTGAATAGTTGTTTTTAAAAATATTTTTTTCTGTTTCAATAAAAGGCTCAAGATATGCATAATTACTAATTTCTATAACATATAATTTCTGGCCAGGATATCTCTACTGATTTTTATGTATTAATATTGCAAGTAATTTTTCATTTTCTATACAATAAATAACATCTTCAAAGGAAATTCCTCTCTCTTTTAAGTCATTCATTTTTATCATTATTCCAAGAATAATATTTCATACACTTTGATAATACATTGTGTGCTTTATGTCAATAATGTCAATATAAAAATTAAAAAGTTTAGGATAAAAATAATCTGTACTATCTAAGAGATCTGTTTACAGTTAGAAACAGGGCATTTTTATATGAAATTTAGTAAGGCATATTA
>JACIXO010000207.1 GCA_014360385.1 Actinomycetota bacterium
AAATGCTTAAGATGATAGATGATGGCAAGATAAGTTTGAAGATTGCCAAGTCAGTTTTTGAGGAAATGTTTGAGACTGGTAAAACCCCGCAAAAGATAATCGAGGAGAAAGGACTTGAACAGATAAGTGACTACGCACTGCTGGAGGGAATAATTGACAGGGTAATAAGTGAGAATCCTGGTCCTGTAGAGCAGTACAGAAGTGGGAGGGAGAAGGCCATAAGCTTTTTGATAGGGAGGGTTATGGCTGAAACTAAGGGAAAAGCTAATCCTTCTATAGTAAATGATATTATGCTGAGAAAGCTCAAGGGGGAAACTTAGGAAGATAAGGAGGATGTAAAAAATAAGGAAGATTTAATCAAAAATCGATGCTTTCTATTCTTCCTTCTTGTTTCAATTTCAATCTGGTGTCTTAATCTAATAAAATAATTGCTTGCGTCAACGTGTGACCAACATACTTCACAGGTACCAGTACCATAGTCTGTATACATTTTCTTAAAACAACAAAATTTTCTTAAAGCGACAAAATTTTCTTAAAGCAACAAAAAACCTGTCAAAAAATTTTAGCAAAAAATTTTTAGGTTGAGTCAAGGAGGAACTTAACATGATTAAGAGAATAGGAGTGTTAACTGGGGGAGGAGATTCGCCTGCAATTAATGCTGCCATTAGAGCTATATTGGTTAGAGCTTTGAGCTATGGTTATGAAGTGTTTGGTATTAAAAATGGTTGGCTTGGTCTTGTAGAAGGTGAAGGGGAAGTCCTGAAAAGAGAAGCTGTCTCAGGAATATTGAGTGAGGGGGGAACTATTCTTGGAACTTCAAGGACTAATCCTTTTAAGATAGAAAATGGCGTGGAAAAGGTAAGAGAAAACGTGAAAAAATTTGCGCTAGATGCACTTATAACTATCGGTGGAGATGACACCAACGGAGTTTTACACAGGATGCATCAATACGGTTTGAAGGGTGTAGGTGTACCACAGACTATTGATAATGACATTGCTTACTCTGACTACTCCATTGGTTTTGATTCCGCAGTTGAGATAGTAACTGACTGTATTGATAAGCTTCATACCACAGCTTCTTCTCACCATAGAATAATGATAGTTGAGGTTATGGGTAGAGATGCAGGATGGCTAACCCTATACGGGGGGATTGCAGGTGGGGCAGATGTTATATTGATTCCGGAAGTTCCATTTGACTATGACGAAATAGTAAATGTGATTGAGAAGAGAAGAGAGATGGGGAAAGATTTCAGTATAATTGCAGTTGCTGAGGGAGCAAAGCCTGCAGAGCTTGAAAAACAGGTTGTTGCTTCTACTAAGGTAGACAGCTTTGGACATGTCCAGCTTGGAGGAGTTGGTAACTTTATTGCCAGAGAGATTGAAAAAAGAACAGGATATGAAACAAGAGTAACTATACTGGGTCACCTTCAGAGAGGTGGGAAGCCTACAGCTTTTGATAGGATTCTTGCTACAAGGCTTGGAGTTGCAGCAGTTGACCTTGTGTATGAAGGGAAATTTGACTGCATGGTTTGCATGAATAAAAACACCATAATTTCTGTTCCACTAGAAAAAGCTTTGAGTGAACAAAAGTCTATGGATATGGAACTATATAAGCTTTCTAAGTTATTCTACTGATTTTTTATAAATTCTTTTGCTTTTTAGTTAATGTTTGCTGGCGCAAGACATGTGATCTTATGAAGTTTGTAGCTAGTATTATGTTCAATCTGTTGAAAAGGAAAAAAGTAAAATGATCACAGGGAAGCCATACTGCAGGAGGGTAATCCCAAGCTTTTCTAAATTTTAAAACTTCTGGAAGAGGAGCACGATTGTCAAATAATCCCTGGATTAAAAGAATTTTGTGCTTGTCAATTTTTGGTTTGAGATAAATGGGGTTTACAAGGTAGTGGTGATTCTCCATAAGGTAAAAGTTCAGCTTTTTGTTTTCATGGTTATAGGAGTCTGATTTTGTAGAAGTAGTTTTGGCATTTTGGGAGGGCTTTGATATGGGGATTAGAGCACCTTTTGATGCCATAGGGATGGAGAAATCCATATTTTCTTCAACGCAGCTTAAGATATTGCAGTAATGTCCTCCTATACTGAAACCCATACACCCTACTTTTTTAAAGCCAATGGTTTTCAAGTAATTTATAAGAAGCCTTAGCTCAATTATAGACTGTCTGTAAAACTCCAGGATGTTCATAAAATCTGTAAGATCCAGTAACTTGTAAAAATCAGAGTTTTCAGGAGCTCTTTCAAAATGAAATGGTAGAATGTAGACAAGAGTAGGAATACCTCTTTTACAGAATCTCTCTGCTAATTGGAGGTAGATTTTTTTATTCTTTGATTGAAATCCATGGATAAGAATTAGGGCGACTCTATTATCACTTCCTTCTAGAATATCTGGAATATTTGTAATGTTTGTGCTTTGTATAGTGCCTGTAGAAACATTTGTATCGTTTATGCTATTGCTTGTAATAATATTTGAGGCATTGTTATCCAGTTTGTATTTAGGTATCTGGGTTAATATAGCATTGTTGCCATCTGGATTTCTGGTAGCATCTTTATACGACTTGGTGTAGAAGTTAAGGATAAAAGTCTCTTCTTCCTGTGGAAAAAAGTCGTCAGGTTTTCTGTACTTCTTAAAAAAGGGCTTGTATTTGAGGTAAAATTGGAGTCCAACTACATAGTAGGTTTGACTATTGTTTTTTACTACCTGTGTAGGTAGGATTCTATTGGTTATCTTAAAATCAAAGTTATGGTAACTATAGAATGAATGTGGGTCGCTAAGTGTTTTTTTGTCCTCGCTGGTTAACTGCTTAAGGTCATTCATTATACCCCTTGGTTAGGATCTATATCATGGAATATTTGGTTATAGATGGCTGGTTATAAAGTATTCGTGATAATGATTGAACTTTTAATAGTCATCTTATTTTATTCAAATTGATGCAAAATTAAAAGACTTTAAATTCAATTCACTACAACTAACTAAAGTGCTGGAACAACTTGAACTTTAAGGCCTGGATTATTAAGGAGGTATTTTAGTTTTTACGAAAAAATTAAGTAATTAATTATTATTGTACAATCTAAGACATCTGTTTACAGTTAGAAACAGGACATTTTTATATGAAATTTAGTAAAGCATATTAAACACCTAAGATTGTTATAAACATAGATAAATAAGCTTAATTATATGTTGTATGTAACAGTTT
>JACIXO010000208.1 GCA_014360385.1 Actinomycetota bacterium
AGGCCACGGGATGCTGGGATATCAAAGGACTTGATTAGGCATTTTTATAAAAAAATACCTATCCTGGGAGTGTGTCTTGGTCACCAATGTATAGGAGAAGTTTTTGGAGCCAATGTAATAAACTCTGGAATTGTAGTTCACGGCAAAACATCTTTAATATACCATGATGGAAAGACAATTTTTAGTGGAATAGAAAGACCGTTTGAGGCAGCCAGGTACCATTCTTTGATTCTGGAAAGGAATTCTATCCCGTCTTTTTTTGAAATTTCTGCCTACACAAGTGATGGGATAGTGATGGGTATAAGACACAAATATTATAAACTTGAGGGTGTACAATTTCATCCTGAATCCTTCTTAACTCCCTGTGGGCTCAAGATATTAGAAAATTTCGTTAAGCTATGAAAGTCCTTTCCACCATTACTACTTTTGATCTGGAATTTCCACCTTTTGTGGTTAGCTATTTACTCAGAGATTCAGAATATCTTTGTTTTCTTGATAGTAGCCTTCCCTCCAGTAAGTACTCCCGATTTTCTTATATAGGGTGGGATCCACTTTTTGTAATCAAGAGCTATGGATTCAAAAATGAACATATTGACCCTGTAAAGAGGAAAAGCTATTTTCTATACGAACATCCTCTTTGTTTCTTGAAAAGGCAGTTTGAGAAGTATATTTTTGATGGTAAGAAGGATACTATCCTAAAGATTGTGAGATCTCATGAAAAAATAGCAAGCATTAACGCAAATTTAGAAAATAGAGACACGGATGGCCAATTGTCTGACTTTTTAGTGCCTGACTTCTTAGGCGGTTTCATAGGATACTTTTCATATGACTTAAAAAACTTCATAGAAGTTCTTCCCAGCAATGCTTTTGATGATATTAACCTCCCCATAGTTTACCTTGTTTACTTTGACAAGCTAGTTTCCTATAACCATATGGAAGATATATGGTACTACATAAAGAACTTTCAAGCCATAGAAGGCGAAAGTAACTTCATTAATCCATTGAACGACACAGCAGAGACAGCCTCAAAGATAGACGAAGAGGTAAATGAGTTTAAGGAAATGATATATTCTAAGTTTTGTGGGTTTGAGAAAAATCCAGTAAATTTGTCGGATTTAATAAAAAATGGCATAATAGAAAAGTATCTTGAGAGAAAGATTGATAATATATCACTCGTTTCAAATTTCTCCAGAGACAAATACCTAAGAGCAATAGCTGTAGCCAAAAATTATATACATAACGGTGATATATACCAGGTTAATCTAAGCCAGCGTTTTGAGGGTAGGCTGGGAGTTGAACCAGCGGATTTATATTATATCTTAAGGAGGAAAAACCCTGCACCATTTTCTGCATACTTGAGTTTTCCTGAAGTCAAAGTTGCCAGCTCCTCGCCAGAGAGGTTTCTATTTTTGAAAAATAAGGTTATCCATACTCGGCCAATTAAGGGTACACGGCCAAGAGGTAAAGACAGTAGGGAAGATGAAAAGCAAATACTGGCGTTGAAAAATAGTACAAAAGACAGAGCAGAGCTAAATATGATTGTTGACCTTGAGCGAAATGACCTTGGCAAAATTTGTTATTATGGGACAGTAAGAGTTAGAGAGCATGGAACAATTGAAAAATATGCAAGAGTATTTCATTCAGTTTCTACAGTGGAGGGAAGAGTTAAGAACGGGGTAGGGGTTGTGGATATATTGAAGGCCACTTTTCCTGGTGGTTCAATAACAGGTGCTCCTAAGATAAGAGCAATGGAGATAATTGATGAACTGGAGCCAAATGTTAGAAGTATATATACAGGTTCTATTGGGTATATTGGAGTTGACTTTACAATGGATTTGAATATCGCTATAAGGACATTTATCATAAGAGGCGATAAGTTTTACTATTCTGTAGGTGGTGGAATAGTTGAGGATTCAGTCCCGGAGGAAGAATACCAGGAAACTCTTGACAAAGGTGCTGCTCTACTTGAATGTTTGAAATTTTTTGAGAGCAAAAATTTGGAGGCTATCTGTTTTTGAACAAAGATTCTGAAGTGGGTTTTGAAGTGGGTTTTAAGCTTGGAGATTATGATCAGTGGCTATGACCAACTACCGGTATCCTATTCATATATGAGACATTCATATATGAGACATATATAAGGTATACATGAGGTGTACATGAGGCATATATGAGTAATTATGTTTTCGTAAATGGCAGGTTAGTTTCAGAGAAAAGAGCCTGCATATCTGTTAAAGATAGAGGGTTTCTATATGGAGATGGTCTTTTTGAGACTATAAGAAGTTATAAAGGATATGTGTTCAGCCTTAACTCTCATGTTGATAGGCTCTTTACCTCGCTCAGAATTCTTGGATATAGAATTAATTTTGATAAGCAATATCTGTGTAATTCCCTGTATAAAACCCTTAAGGCTAATAGATTAGAGAGAAACGATGCTTATATAAAGATAATAGTGACAAGAGGGAGGTATGAAGGTAAACTGTCGTTTAACAGTTCTTCGGTAGCTAACATCGTGATAATTACCAGTTTACTTAAACCTTATCCTTCAGAATATTATAGAAAGGGTATAAAAGTTATCTCTTCTTCTATAAGAAGAGATTCACTTAGAAACCAGTTGTATACACACAAATTACTTAACTATTTTGAAAATGTCTTCGCCAGAAATGAAGCTTATACTCAGGGTGCTGTGGAAGCTTTATTTTTAACTCGAGACTATCTGGTTCTGGAAGGAGCAACTTCAAATATCTTTCTTGTTAAGAATGGAACAGTCTATACTCCTCCTCTGACTCAGAACATCTTACCTGGTATAACAAGGGATGTAGTTATAGATATTTGCAAAGAGAATAATATAAAAGTTAAGGAAAGAAAGCTTCATTATTTTGACATTGTTGAAAGTAGTGAGGTTTTTTTAACAAATTCTATTATGGAAGTTATGCCAGTAAGTGAGGTAGATACGCACAAAATTGGAGCAGGAGTTCCAGGGGACTGTACAAGGATGTTGATGGAGTTGTATGGGAAGAGAGTAAATAAGGATAAGGATAAAGAAAAGGAAAATAAAGAAAATATTTTTTTAGTTGAACAAGTTTAACTCCTGAATATAATATAAAAACGCAGGAAACAAATGGTGCAAAAGCAAAATTATAGGGTAATCAAAATTATAGGGTAATTATAA
>JACIXO010000209.1 GCA_014360385.1 Actinomycetota bacterium
CTAATTTTTATAAAAGGTACAAAAAGGTACCCTGAAGAGAACAAATGAAATCATCAGGAGAGAATAATGAGAAAAAAGAAAATAAAGAGAAAGTCGATGCAACAGGCTTTGCAAAAGCTTCTGTGACAGCACTGACTATTACTACTTTATTTATAGCTTTGCTTCTTTCTTTGTGGCTTCTGGTATCATGCAGGGGTTTGGTTATGTCGAAAAGCCAGACTCCTGAATCAGGAAGTGGTAATGTTGAAGTTGAGATTAAAGAAGGCATGACACTAAAAGAAATTGCCCAGCTCCTGGAGGAGAAGGGAGTTATTGACAGTAGCTTTTTCTTTAGATTGTATGTTCAGCAAGAGGGGAAAGAGAAAAGTTTAATGCCAGGAACCTATATTTTAAAAGCTGGTTCAGACTATAAGACAGTGTTAGATGAAATAACTAAAGGTCCGCCTATAGTTACTTATAAACTAATCATACCAGAAGGTTATACTGTATCCCAGATTGCAAATAGAATATTAAATGATATACCATTTATCCAGAAAGAGGATGTCGAGGATGCTATAAATATTAGTAAGTATGATTACCCTTTTTTGGAGGGTGTAGAAAATCTGGAGGGTTTTTTATTCCCTAAGACGTATGAAATAACTGAGGGTTACACTGCTGAGGACATAATTGAGATGATGCTTGTCCAGTATCAGCTGGAGACCAGTAACTTAGATTACACTTTTGCACAGGAAAATGGTTTTTCTCCTTATGAAATTCTGATAATTGCTTCAATGATTGAAAGAGAGGCTTATGTTCCTGAGGAAAGGGAGCTTATTTCTGCAGTTATCTATAACCGGTTGAAAAAAGACATGCCATTGGGCATAGATGCGACTATAAGATATGTTTTAGATAAATGGGACGAAGATTTGACTGTTTCTGATTTGAACATAGATTCACCATATAATACAAGAATCTATACCGGGCTCCCCCCAACTCCTATATGTAATCCAGGACTTGATTCGATTAGGGCAGCTCTGGCTCCTGCAGATGTAGACTATCTGTATTATGTTATTACTGACCAGGAAAAGCATACACATTCATTTTCTTCTACATATGAAGAGCATCAAAAAAACATTCAGAAAAGTGCCTACCAAAATGGCTCCAGCTCCAAATAAGAAGTTAGAAGAACTTCTTCTCGAAGCAAAACTTTTGGGTGATATTAAAAGAAAAGCAGAAAAAGAAAAGATACCGGTAATAGATGAAGATACTGGCAGATTCCTTGAGGCTATATCCTTTGTTAAGAAACCCAGAGAAATTCTAGAGATTGGATGTGGCTCAGGGTTTTCGAGTTATTTTTTAGTTAAGAATTTAGAGGATGGCAGTTATACAGGTATTGATTTAAACAAAGAAAGACTGAAAAGAGCTGAAGAATTCATAAAAAATAAGTTTCCTGATAAAAAAGTAAGATTTTTATCGGGAAATGCAATAAAAATTATTCCTTCCCTTGATAAAAGGTTTGACATGGTGTTTATTGATGCTGCAAAATACGAATACCCATTATATATTAAAGTACTGGATGGAAAACTTTCGAAGGGAGCCATTGTCATTGCAGATAACATTTTCTACCAGCATAAAGTATTTAAAAAAGAGCTTTCAAAACATGATTACAATAGTGTAGCAGGGATAAGAGGCTATATAGATTTTGTTACCAATAGTAAAGATTTTCGAACAGAACTGATCAACATAGGTGATGGCATTTCAATATCCGAATTTGTAGGAATTTAAGTTAAGAGTTTTGATTTATAGAAGTTTACGAGTCTTAACTATTTACAGATATGGCGAATCTTGCAAAAAATTCAGAAAGAAAAGCTAAAATACCAGAGCTACTTGTTCCTGCTAATAATCTTAATACTCTAAAATATGCTGTCGAGTACGGTGCAGATGCTGTATATGTAGGTGGAGAGAAATTTAACTTAAGAATTCTGGGAAAAAATTTTACTATTGAAGAACTTGAAGAAGCAGTAGAGTATGCTCACTCCAGAAATGTAAAGGTATATTTTACGTTGAATTCTTTCATTTTTGACCAGGAGTTAGATGAGCTCTCAGAATATCTTGAAAAGATAAGGTACATAAAGTTTGACGGAATCATAGTTTCAGACTTTGGAGTCTTTGAGCTACTAAAAGAGAAATTTCCTGATGCAAAAGTACATATAAGTACCCAGGCCAATGTAACAAATCATATAGGAGTAAAGTTCTGGGAAAAAGCAGGAGCTTCTAGGGTAAACATTGCTAGAGAAGTAAAATTTGAAGATTTAAAAAGTATCATAGAAAACTCCAGTATAGAAATAGAGATATTTGTCCATGGAGCTTTGTGCATCTCTTATTCTGGGAGGTGTATGCTCAGCAAATATATGACAGGACGTGATGCCAACAGGGGGGAGTGTGCACACAGTTGCAGGTGGAAATATTATCTTATGGAAGAAAAGAGACCCAACTTATTTTTTCAGATAGAACAGGATAAAAGAGGAACTTACATTTACAACTCAAGAGATCTCTGTCTTCTTCCAAAGCTTGATTTGCTTGTTGATATAGGAATTGATAGTTTTAAAATTGAAGGTAGAAACAAAACTGAAAACTATGTGAGCGTGACTACATGGGTCTATAGAGAGGCCTTAAATGCCATAATGAAGGGAAATTTTACCCCGCAGAAAATTTCTTATCTTATGAATGAACTGGACAAAATCTCACACAGGGATTTTACTCTGGGATTTATGTTCCTTGATGATTGGAGAGAGCTTTGCGAAAACGATGGTGTAAGATACATCCGAAAATATAGATTTGTTGGAGTATACCATTCTTTTAGCAAGGAGCATGATGGACCTGTAATAAAAGTGAAAAACAACTTCAAAGTAGGAGATATTTTAGATATCCTTCAGCCTTACGCTTATCCCAAAAAATTTATACTAAAAAAGTTATTCCTGTATGAAGATAAAAGTGAGATCAGTTGTGCTAATCCTAATGATCTTGTGATAATAAGTGGACTGGGAAGAGTAAACCCCTTTTCGATTTTCAGAGTGAAAGATGATTAAGAAGAAATGCTACCGGATCTGAATCAGGTGTAGATAAATTGAGAATATTTTTGTATTATTATTCCTAAATTTATTATACTATTCCTAAATTTAAAAAAC
>JACIXO010000021.1:0-4450 GCA_014360385.1 Actinomycetota bacterium
CAGGGTATAGCATGAGAGAGTAGCAATTAAAAAGAGATACTTCCAAAAGAAGTAAGTAGTAAAAGAAACAGTGGAGAGAAAACATAAAAGAACTCAGTGTCATAGTGTCAAGGTTGTACGATATAAGGATAGTACAATGGAAAGGAGATGGTGAGATTTGAAGGCAGTAATATTAGCCGGTGGCAAAGGTACGAGAGTTCGTCCTCTTACCTACAAAACACCAAAACCCATGCTACCTCTGGTAAACAGACCCTTTATTTATAATTTTATCTTATGGCTAAAATCTCATGGACTGGTGGACATTATTCTTTCTACCTGCTATCTTCCTGATGTGTTTATCGATTATCTTGGTGATGGAAGTAGCTTAGGAGTAAGTCTTACTTATGTTACTGAAACAACTCCTTTAGGAACATGCGGGGCAGTAAAAAATGTAGAGAGATATATTGGGAGTGATAGCTTTATGGTGTTTAATGGCGATGTACTTACCTCTCTTAATCTTACAGAGCTTATAGAATACCACAAAGCTAAAAAAGCTGATATAACGATTGCCCTGACACCTGTTGAAGATCCGACCTCCTATGGGCTAGTTCCCATCGATGAGGATGGCCGGGTTATTGAGTTTCTAGAAAAACCAAGTCCCGAAGAGATAGTTACCAATTTAATCAATGCCGGGACTTATGTAATTGAATCCAGGATAATGAAGCTTGTGCCTTCTGGAAAACCTTATTCCTTCGAAAGAGAGTTGTTTCCAGAGGCGCTAAGGAGAGGATATAGGGTATACGGATTTGTATCCAATTCGTACTGGCTTGATGTCGGAACCCCAGAAAAGTATCTGGCTGCCCATTATGATGTTCTTGACAAAAAAATTGACTTTAAAATTCCGTATGAAGAAGTCTTTCAAAATATTTATATTGGAAGGGGTGCTCAGTATTCGAAAGACAACTTTGTTTCTGGCCCTATTGTGATTGGGGAGGGTACTGTTATAGAAAGTAAAGCCAAGATTTTTCCACTTACTGTTATAGGCAGTAACTGCAGAATTTCCTCAGGAACTCACATTTCGGGGGGTTTAATTTTTGATAACACGGAAATTGGTAGAAACTGTCATATAGCACAAGCCATTATATCAAAAAATGTCAAAATTGGTGAAAGTGTGCGAGTAGAAGGCTTTTCTGTGGTGGGGGATGATTGTGTGATTGAAAGGGATAACATTTTAAGACATGGTATTAAGCTAAATGTCGGCTCAAGAATTTTGCCAGGCCAGATATTTTTTTAATTCTTTTAGAGCAGTCTTTTTGATAGGCTTGTTTCGGCGAGCCAATATTTAATGATTTCATATTTAGTTTTATATTTAATGGTTTGATAGTCTTATAATTCTGGTATATTTTTTAAAATATTCTATGCAGTTTTTAGTTTTTATAGACTTTAGTTTTGGAGGTGAATCTCTTGAAAAGAGCACTAATAACAGGGATTACAGGACAGGATGGTTCTTATTTAGCTGAACTTTTGCTTAAAAATGGATATGAAGTATATGGGATGGTTAGAAGGTCGTCCTCTGAAAACTTCAGAAGGATAGAACACATAAGGGACAAGATTAAGCTCCTTCAGGCTGACCTCTTAGATCAGCTTTCCATCATAACTGCGGTGGAGGAAGCAAGGCCTGATGAGATTTACAATCTTGCAGCAATGTCTTTTGTTCCTACTTCCTGGAAACAGCCAGTTCTTACTGGTGAGTTCACAGGCCTAGGGGTTACAAGAATGCTTGAAGCTATAAGGTTGGTGAATCGGGATATTAAGTTTTATCAGGCCTCAAGTTCGGAGATGTTTGGTAAAGTAAGAGAAGTTCCACAGAATGAGAATACTCCTTTTTACCCGAGAAGCCCTTATGGTGTTGCTAAGGTTTATGGACATTATATGACTATAAATTACAGAGAAAGTTATAATATGTTCGCGTGCTGTGGCATACTTTTCAATCATGAGTCTCCAAGGAGAGGGCTTGAGTTTGTGACAAGAAAAATAACCCATGGTGCAGCTAAAATAAAGCTCGGTTTAGCTGATAGCCTTTATCTTGGAAATCTGGATGCAAAGAGAGACTGGGGCTTTGCAGGTGACTATGTCGAGGCAATATGGCTAATGCTTCAGAAGGAAAGTCCTTCTGATTATGTTGTAGGTACCGGTAAAGCACATTCAGTGAGGGAGTGGGTGGAGGTGGCCTTCTCTCTCCTGGATCTTGATTGGGAAAAATATGTTAGAATAGACCCCAAGCTTTTAAGACCTGCTGAGGTAGATTTACTGGTGGCAGATCCCTCAAAGGCTAAAAAGGAATTGAAGTGGGAACCTAAGGTTGATTTCGAGGGACTGGTAAAAATGATGGTAGAATATGATTATAACTTACTTAAGAAGGAAAGCTAAAGAGAACTAAAGCTTCTATGACAGGCTTAGATCATAAGTCAGACCATAAAGGCAGGGGGGATTTTGCTAATGGAAAGAAAAAAGGTCATAAAGTTTGGTACTGATGGCTGGAGAGGAGTAATTGCAGATGATTTTACGATGGATAATGTAAAGATTGTTACTCGCGGGATTTGTGAATATCTTAAGCTTGATGTTAAAACAAAAAATAGAAAGCCAAGGATAGTAGTTGGATATGATACCAGATTTCTATCTGATAGATTTGCGGAAGTTGCTGCAGATATTTTTGCAGAAAATGGCATAGAGACATATCTTTCTAATAGGTTTGTACCTACACCTGTTCTTTCGGGAGCAGTCGTAAGTAATAATGCGGATCTGGGCGTTATGATAACAGCAAGTCACAATCCTTATTACTACAATGGGTACAAGATAAAAGGGCCTTACGGTGGCTCAGCTACAATTGATATTGTCTCCAGAATTGAGAAAAGGGTAAACGATCTGGTGGGGAAAAACGTTGAAGACCCCGGGGTTTTGTTGGAGCCCGGGTCTTTTCTAAAACAGAAAGATTTTGTTTCTGAATACCAGGACCATATATTGGGTCTTGTAGATGTGGATGCCATAAAAGGTTTTAACTTTAGGTTACTTATAGACCCGATGTATGGAGCCACACAGAAAATTTACAGAGATATTCTGCAAAAGTTTAACCCTGGAAAACTTATAGAAATACACTCAGTTTTAAACCCCGCTTTTGGCGGAATTAACCCGGAACCAATTGGTGATAATCTAAAAGATGCAATAGAAAAACTCTCTGAAGAAAAGTGTGAGCTTGCTATATGTCTGGATGGAGATGGGGATAGAGTAGCAGCACTTGGAAGGGATGGTATCTTTGTAAGTTCCCATCATATCTTTGCAGTGATACTCCTGCATCTTATTAGGAATAAAAAACTTGAAGGGAAGGTTATAAAGACAGTCTCTACTTCTTCGATAATAGACAGGATATGTTCCAGACATGGTCTTGAACTGGTAGTCACTCCTATAGGATTTAAATATATAAGCGAAGAAATCTTAAAAGGCGGCGTTATAATGGGTGGTGAAGAAAGTGGTGGAATCTGGGTTAAGGGTAATATTCCTGAAAGAGATGGCATGTTTATAGGGCTTGTTCTTCTTGAGATTATTAACAGCTGTAAGAAAAGCATAAATGATATCTTGGAGGATATTTATGACGAGTTTGGATATTTCACATATCAAAGATTGGATTATGAAATGAGTGTCGAGGAAAGAGATAGAATAAGAGAAAAGCTTTCAGAGGGTATTCCTGACCTTTTGAAGGATGAAGGAGTTAAGGAAGTTGTGATGATTGATGGGTTTAAGTACATACTTTCTGATGGAAGCTGGGTTATGATCAGGCCTTCAGGAACTGAGGCTGTTGTAAGGATATATGCTGAAAGTGATAGCAAGGAAAAACTTGAAAGGCTTCACAGGCTTGGGAAAAAAGTAATTTATGGTCTTTTGTAATTACTCTTTTTAATTTTTATTCTTGATTGGTATTGGGAAGCGGTAAAGAGACAGGATTTATACCCATAGGTCTATAGCAAGAAAGTAACAGGATTAGCACATTAAATACAGAATTAGCACATTAAATGTATTAAATAACACAGTATGATAGCTTAAGTGTTTTAATTCATACAGAGGTTTACACAGGAGGTTAATATCCATGGAAATTCTTGATGATTTGCAAAGAATTGCTGAGATCGATAAGGAAAATATGCTTGAGATTGAAGAAAATTTTTATGAGCAACTAAGCCATGCGCAGGAAATCTTAGAAGAAGTTGATTTAAACAAAATAAAGATGCGGACTTTTAACGGTATCTGTTTTTTGGGCATGGGCGGTTCAGGGTTTGCAGGAGGTCTTATTAAAGATCTTGTAAAAAATGATATAGGAATTCCAATTGATGTGGTAAAAGGCTATAATCTCCCCGGATATGTGGACGATAACTGGCTTTCGGTTTCTATTAGTTATTCAGGCAATACAGAGGAAACTATT
>JACIXO010000021.1:4460-8764 GCA_014360385.1 Actinomycetota bacterium
GTCGCCTCAGGTGGAAAACTTAAAGAAATGGCCATAAGATACAATAAGTGCTTTGTAGAAATTCCTGGTGGGTTTCAACCAAGAGCTGCAATAGGATACTTATTTTTTCCCACGCTTTTGATTCTTAACTACCTTGGATTTATAAGTATCCCTGAAAAAGATATTGAAGAGTGCCTGGGTCTTATTAAAGAAAAGTGTTCCCTATATTCCAGGACGAGGAAGGTTTCTGAAAACAAGGCCAAATACCTGGCTACCCGAATTTGTGATAAGCTTCCTGTAGTATATGGCAGCGAAGGATTTTTATCTTCTGTAGCATACAGGTGGAAATGTGAGATTAATGAGAATGCCAAGACACCATGCTTCTGGGCGGAATTTCCTGAGTTAAACCATAACGAAACGGTGGGATGGCAGAGATTGAAAGACATTACCTCAAACCTGGCTCTTATTATTTTAAGGGAAAAGGATGAAGGAGAAAGAATTAAAACAAGAGCTGAAGTTACCAAGAATCTTATAAAGGAAAGTCTTGGTGAGATAATAGAAGTGTGGGTTGATGGAAAGTCCAAACTTGCAAGAGCAATTGACGCGCTATATCTCGGGGACATAACAAGCGTGTATCTGGCACTGGTAAATGGGATTGACCCAACTCCTGTGGATAAAATAGGGGTTCTTAAAAATGAGCTTGCCAAGCTTGGTCCCATTCTAAGGGAGTAACGAAAAGAGGTACAAAGAAAAAAGGGGTGCAAAGAAAGAAAAAGGAAGGAGGAGCCTGATTTTTTATGGAATTTGATATTAGAGATATAAATTTGGCTGGTGAGGGAAAGAACAAGATCGAATGGGCCCGAGAGGAGATGCCTGTTCTTAGAAGCATTGGTGAGGAATTCAGTGTAAAGAAGCCACTCAAAGGACTTGTTATTGGTGCCTGTCTTCATGTAACTTCAGAGACGGCAAATCTTGTGATTGCTCTCAAAGAGGGAGGAGCTTCTGTTTTTTTGTGTGCTTCAAACCCACTAAGCACGCAGGATGATGTGGCAGCCTCTCTGGTTAAGGACCATGGCATTTCCGTTTTTGCCATAAAAGGAGAGGACAACTCTACCTATTACGACCATATAAATAGAGTTCTGGATATGAACCCCGGAATAACCATGGATGATGGTGCTGATTTAATTTCAACTCTTCATGGCAAGAGAAAGGAGCTTATAGCAAATGTCCTTGGAGGAACGGAGGAGACCACTACAGGAGTTATCAGGCTAAGAAGTATGGCCGAAAAAGGGGTACTTCGTTACCCGATAATTGCTGTAAATGAGGCTAAGACCAAGCACTTTTTTGACAATAGATACGGGACAGGCCAGAGTACCATAGACGGTATTCTTAGGGCCACCAATATTCTTCTCGCAGGTAAACGGTTTGTAGTTGTAGGGTACGGATGGTGTGGTAGAGGAGTAGCTATGAGAGCAAGAGGGATGGGCGCAAATGTTATTGTAGTGGAGGTTGATCCACTAAAAGCGCTTGAGGCTAAGATGGATGGATATGAGGTTATGAACTCAGCTGATGCAGCGAAAGTCGGGGATATATTCTTGTCTGTCACCGGGAACAAAAATGCTGTTGGAAAAACTATTTTAGAAAATTGTAGAGACAGAACCATACTTGCTAATGCTGGACATTTCGATGTGGAAATTGATTTAGAGTATCTTAAGAGAAATAGCGTTTGTGTGAGAAGGGTAAGACCCTTTGTGGATGAATATCTTATGAAAGATGGTAGAAGAATTTATGTCCTGGCAGAAGGAAGACTTGTAAATCTTGGGGCAGCAGAGGGTCATCCTGCAAGCGTTATGGACATGAGTTTTGCAAACCAGGCGCTAAGTGTCAGATATATCTATGAAAACAGTGAGAAATTGGCTCCGGAAGTCTATTCTGTTCCCTCTGAGATAGACAAAATGATAGCAAGGCTCAAGCTCAAAAGTATGGGAATAGATATAGATGAGCTAACCCAGGAGCAGAAAGAATATCTGTCTTCCTGGGAGACAGGAACCTGATAAAGAAATTGGAAAGAGGACAAAGGTGGCAACTTTGATGGAGAAAAATGGTTGTAAAATCAAGGATTACAGGGTGAAGACTTTTATCTGGGATAGGGAAAGCTTGAGTCTGATTGATCAGAGGAGGCTTCCTTTTGAGGAAAAATATGTTGTATGCAGAACTTACAAGGAGGTTGCTGATTGCATAAGAGATATGGTGGTAAGAGGAGCTCCTGCCATCGGGGTTGTTGCTGCTTATGGGGTTGCACTTGCTGCGGTTGGTTTTAAAGGCAAGGATAAGGATGAATTTTTGTCTGTTATAGATGAGAGCATTGAAGCTCTTTCTGCAACCAGGCCAACAGCTGTAAACCTCTTCTGGGCTCTGGATAGAATGAAGAAAGTAGTAGAAAAAAATAAAAGTTTAGAAGTTCAGGAAATTAGGGCAAGACTAATCCAGGAAGCAGAAGATATTGAGAAGCAGGACCTGGAAGTAAATCTTAGAATTGGAAACAATGGCGAAAAGCTTTTTGAGAGTGGGAGAAAATTTAGGATTTTGACGCACTGCAATGCTGGAGCTCTAGCCACCTCTGGATATGGGACTGCGCTGGGGGTGGTAAGGGCTCTTGCACAAAATGAAAAATTAGAGCTTGTGATTGTGGATGAGACACGCCCCTATCTTCAGGGAGCAAGGCTTACCTCCTGGGAGCTATATCAGGAAGGAATACCCTTTTTTGTAATAACAGACAATATGGCAGGTTACTTTATGGCAAGAGGTGAGGTCGATGCAGTCATAGTTGGTGCGGATAGGATAGCGCTAAATGGAGATGCAGCAAATAAAATTGGAACTCTCGGGCTTTCGATTATGGCAAAGTATTATGGGCTTCCTTTTTATATCGCTTCACCACTGTCTTCCATAGATACAAACCTGGAAAGCGGAAAGGAAATTCCCATTGAAAATAGAAGTGAAGAGGAAGTAAAAAAGATTATGGGGGTCCAAATCATACCTTCGTACATGGCTGTGCGGAATCCTGCATTCGATGTTACTCCTGCTTCGAATATTACAGCTATAATAACTGAGGAAGGAGTTATTTTCCCTCCTTTTAAAGAAAAGATATCTGCCATAACGGAGGGCAGATCTCATGAAAAGTAGATTTTTTAAAGAAAGGTTTTCTATTGATTTTATTAAAGATTAATTGCTGATAGAATATTTAAGTAGGTTTTTAACCAGGGTTAGTGAGAAATGCCAGCTAAAAAGACCATTAACTATAAAGTCATGATACTCGCAGCAGGTCTTGGAACAAGACTTAGACCTCTCACAGACCTTATATCAAAACCCATGGCTCCTATTGTGAATAAACCGGTAATGGAACACATAGTGGAGTTACTTGCAAGTCATGGCTTTAAGGACATTGTTTGTAATCTCCACTGGTATCCGGAGGCTATAAAAAATTATTTTGGCGATGGTTCAAAATGGGGAGTTAATATTGTCTATTCTTATGAGGAAGAGCTTTTAGGTACAGCAGGGGGGGTAAAAAAGGTAGAAGACTTTTTCGAAGGCAAATCATTTCTGGTAATAAGTGGAGATGCACTTACTGATATAGACTTGAGTAATTTTTTTGAATATCACAAAAAAAAGGGTGGGTTATGCACTCTGGTTCTCACTCGTGTTGAGGATACTTCTCAGTACGGAGTTGTTATTCTGGATAGCGATAATAGGATTCGTGGCTTTCAGGAGAAGCCTTTAAGTGGAGAGGCAAAGAGTAATCTTGCAAACAGTGGTATATATGCTTTTGAACCCGAAATATTTAAATATATTCCTGAGAATAAGTTTTATGATTTTGGTAGAGACCTCTTCCCTAAATTACTCAGGGAGGGTGTGATTTATTACGGGTATACGCACAATAGGTACTGGAATGACGTAGGTAGTCTGGAAGAATATCAGCAGGGTAATTTTGATGCACTTGAGGGAAAGGTAAAGGTTAATATACCGGGAAAGAAGATAAGGGAAGGTGTGTGGATAGGTAAAAACTGCAAGATCCAGGAAGATGTCATTATAATTCCTCCAGTCTGCATTGGCAACAACTGTGTAATTAAAAAGGGAGCGAGGCTCTATGGTCCTGTAATTTTAGGAGATAACAGTGTTGTTGATGAAAGAGCTGTGCTGTATAGAGGTATTAAGTGGGGCAGTGGCTATATTGGCAAGGATACATCTTTAATAGGAGCAGTTATCGGATACGACACCAAAATCAAAAACAAAGCCTCAGTTCTTGAAAAGGCTGTTATAGGTTCAAG
>JACIXO010000021.1:8774-9832 GCA_014360385.1 Actinomycetota bacterium
TCACCCCAGTGTAAAGATCATGTCAAATGAAATTATAAATGTAGACAGAGTAAAAGACTCAGAGGAGTAAAGAGTAAAATTTTTTCTTATTTTTCCTGGAGGATAATTTTTGTCATTTTTCTCTCATTTTTTAAATTTTTAAATCTTTAAGTTTATATTTAAGTTTTTAAATTGGGTTTCTGAAGTTTAATTTAAGTTTCTAAGACTTTAAATTTTGGAAAAGCCAGGTTTTTTAGAAATAGTAAAGGATTTACTTTTACCTCCCATTTGTTCTATTTGCGGAAGAGAAAGCTTAAGTCCTATTTGTGAGAGTTGTAAATCAAAAATTAGGGAAATTGATACTGACATTTGTGACTATTGTGGAAGGCCTCTTTCTGCTGATAGCTACAATGCTGATTGTTATGAAGTTAAGAGTACCAATCAACCGGTCGATAGCCAGCATCCTGCTGACAGTTTTGAGAAGGTTAAGAGTTGTGTCCATGTTTTGAAAGGTGACCAGGGGGAAGGTATAAACAGGCAGGAGTTTTTCGGCCGAGAGGCTAAGGGCTGCAGCTTTTGTCGGGGTGAAAACTTTAGTTTCTTTAAACTTCGAAGTTATTCTTTATATAAAGGGGAGATGAAGAGTATAATAAAAAAATTTAAATATCAAAAGATACATGCTCTTGGAGGAGTTTTGGCAAAGTTTCTAATAGAGGCTTATAATAAGTATTACAGGAATGAAAAGATAGATTTTATAGATACAGTACCTGATTTTCTGGGGGAAGCCTGCCTTAATCATATGCAAATCTTGTGCATAGAGATGTCAAAGAAATTAGGGCTTCCATTTATAAATAATATAATTAAAATAAGAAAGACCAGCAAACAGCAAGGTCTTGATTGGAGCCAGAGAAAGAAAAACCTTGAAGGTGCTTTTAAGGTGAAAAACTGCCTGCTTGTGAAAAACAGGAATTTGTTGCTGGTTGATGATGTATGGACTACGGGAAGCACTTTGAATGAAATAAGTAAGGTGCTAAAGAATTCTAAAGCTAATAAGATTTATCTTTTGACCATAGCGAGAG
>JACIXO010000210.1 GCA_014360385.1 Actinomycetota bacterium
TATTTCTATAACAAAGGACTTTCTTATTAATTCTAAATAATATAAAATATCAAAGAATAATCTCCGTTAAAACTAAAACTATTAATAGTTTTAATAGTTTTAAAATTATCAAAAAAGTTACTATATTTAAAAAGTATTTGACAATGTGTCATTTTGAATGACTACTTATAATTGATTATTTATTATGTTGATTATCTAGCTCTATTATCCAGTAATTTTGACATCTAATAATTTTTTTACACCTAAACACCTAATAATTTTTGGTAATTACTCAAAGATCAATATCTCTTAAGGAAAGGAAGGCAAATTGAAATTATTAGTAACTGGCGGGACAGGCTTTACAGGTAGCCATTTAGTAGAATACTTAATAGATAAAGGACACGATGTAGTAGTACTGGATAACCAAAAGGGACTCTTTTATGATCGTCTTGTAAAAAAGGGAGCAAATATTATATTGGGATCAGTCACTGACAGGGAAGCAGTAAAAAAAGCTTTAGAAAATGTAGAAGGTGTTTTTCACCTCGCTGCCGCTTTTAGAGAGATCAATGCCCCTCAAAAAACGTACTGGAATGTCAACGTAGAAGGTACACGTATCATGTGCGAAGAGTCACTTAAAAAACCTGTAAGAAAGTTTATCTACTGTTCTACTCAAGGTGTACATGGAAATGTTAAAAACCCTCCTGGAAATGAAGACTCTCCGATAGCTCCTGTAGATTACTATCAATATACTAAATATGAAGGTGAGAAAGTAGTCAAAGAATTCGTTTCAAAAGGTCTCAAAAGCGTCATTATACGGCCGACTGCTATTTATGGCCCTGGCGATCCTGAAAGATTTCTTTATTTATTCCGTTTCGCAAAAAAAGGAAAATTTTATATGTTTGGTGATGGGAAAGCCTTCTACCACCCGGTATATATAGACAATCTTTGTGATGGTTTCTATGCAGCCTGGGAAAGTGACAAAACAAATGGCGAAGTTTACATTATCGCTGACGAGCATTACTTTACTATCAAAGAGCTTGTCAAAAAAATCGGGGAGTCAATGAACAAAAATGTAAAGTTCATTCACCTACCCTTTTTCCCCTTATATATTGCAGCCTGTCTGTGTGAATTTATCTGTATACCCTTTAAAATATCTCCTCCCCTATTCAGGAGACGAGTTGACTGGTTCAGGCAAAATCGGGCTTTTAGAATTGACAAAGCAAAAAAGGAACTAAACTATATCCCAAAAATAGGAATTGAAGAAGGGCTAAAAAGAACAGCAAAGTGGTATGAAGAGAATAACTACCTATAATTACCTTTGGCTACCTTAGCTACATTTAATTATCTTTAAAACTACATTTAATCAAAATTTAACTTAAACTATTCTTAATTTCAAAACAAAAATATTATTAATTTTTATAGATAATTTAGGAACCTGGTAAAAATATAACTCAAGGTACTTTAAAGGGAATTAATAATTTTTTTCTCATACTTTTCATATAAACATATAACATCATAACATCAGGAGAAAAGATCATGTGTGGAATTTGTGGTTTTAACTGGAATGATGAAAAGCTTATTCAGAGGATGGTTGAAAAAATTCGCCACAGAGGACCAGATGCTAAGGGTGTGAAAACTTTTCCCAACTTTTCTATAGGAAATGCACGTCTAAGCATTCTCGATTTATCAGTTAGAGGAAACCAGCCAATGTCCACTGAAGATGGTAAACTTTGGATAGTATATAACGGTGAAGTATATAATTTTCCAGAAGTAAAAAAAGAATTACAAAATAAAGGTTACAATTTTAAAAGTAACACTGATACAGAAGTGGTCTTGAAAAGCTACCAGGAATACGGACCCCAATGTTTGGAGAAACTTAACGGCATGTTTGCTTTCGCCATCTGGGATGAAAAGAAGAATGAACTTTTTCTAGCCAGAGATAGGATTGGAATTAAACCTCTTTATTATTACTTTAAAGATGGTAAACTAATCTTCGGCTCTGAAATAAAGAGCATCCTTGAGGCAGGGTGTGTAAAGAAAGAAATTAATCTTCAGTCAATGTACTATTATCTGGGTTATGAATTTGTTCCTGCCCCAGATACTATGTTCAAAAATATCTACAAACTCCCTCAGGGACACTATGCTATTTTTAAAAATGGCAACTTGCAGATACAAGAATATTGGGATCTGAAATTCAGTCCAGAAATTACAGATGAAGAAGAGGCAGTAGATAAAGTTTATAACGTCCTAGAAGAATCTGTTAAAAGACATCTGATTAGTGATGTTCCTCTGGGAGTCTTTCTTTCTGGAGGACTTGACTCCAGCACTGTAGTTGCCTTTGTTTCCAGATTCTACCCAAATAAACTCCAGACTTTTTCTATAGGCTATGAAGACAAAACTTTTTCGGAACTTTCCTACGCTAAAATAGTTTCAGATTTCTTTGGCACAGAGCATAATGTACTTATGATTGAACCAGTCTCTCCTGAAGACATAGAGAGAAGCCTTTACCATCTGGACGAGCCAATGACTGATCTATCAACAATTCCTTTTTATCTTATCTGTCGTAAAGCTAGAGAAAAAGTAAAAGTGTGTTTAAGTGGAGAAGGCGGAGATGAAGTATTCCTGGGATACGACAGGCTCAAGGCAGCCAGGATAAACCGTTACTATAATCTTTTGCCTTCTTTTCTAAGAAAGAAAGTTATAACACCGCTTATTTTAAAATTACCAGACCAGCCGCAGAAAAAAGGTGCTATTAATATGCTTAAACGCTTTATAGAAGGAAGTCTTTATCCTGAAGAGGCAGGAGCTATGCGCTGGCAATATTTTCTTAACCCGAGAATTGAACAAAACATCTTTAATGATTCTGTTAGAAATAGTATATCTTTTACCCCGTTTGATCCTATCTACAAGTTTTCAAGAAATTGTAACTCCTCGCTTCCTACAGACAAAGACATTTATGTAGACACGAAGCTCACAATGGCAGATAGCGTTCTAATGAAAGTCGATAAAATGAGCATGGCTACATCATTAGAGGTAAGAGTACCGTTTTTGGACTACAAAGTGGTTGAGATTTGTGCTTCCATTCCAGCCAATTTAAAATTAAATAAACTTACAACTAAATACGTCCTAAGAAAAGCTCTAAAAAAATATAAA
>JACIXO010000211.1 GCA_014360385.1 Actinomycetota bacterium
TCTATTTGTGACTATATAATATTGGTTAAAGCTGGCAAAAAAAGAAGGAAAGTGCTATTAAAAGAAAAGAATCCTCAATTTTCTGAGGATGAAATAAACTTAAGAATCGAGGGTCAGTATTTGAAAATAGAGCCTTCGAAAGCACATTTTGTAATAGATAATAATGGTTCTTTAGAAGATTTGCAGAAAAAGGTCGATGAAATTCTTATCAGAATCGAAGATGCAAGAGAAAAGATTTAAAATAATATCTAATCTTTCACCACAGGGAGACCAGGCGAAAGCTATTGCCCAGCTAACCGAAGGTCTTAGGAGGAATTATAAGTTTCAGACCCTTCTTGGGGTTACAGGATCGGGCAAGACTTATACCATGGCAAATGTAATTCAGAATGCCCAGCTTCCCACTCTGGTGATAGCTCCTAACAAAACTCTTGCAGCACAGCTTTGTAATGAGTTCAGAGAGTTTTTCCCTGAGAATGCAGTGGAATATTTTGTAAGCTACTATGACTATTATCAGCCTGAGGCTTATATCCCTAGTAAAGACATGTATATTGAAAAAGATACTTCTATCAATGAGGAAATAGAAAAGTTAAGACTTTCAACAACCAACTCTCTTTATTTGAGAAAAGATGTCATTGTTGTTGCCAGTGTTTCTTGTATCTATGGTCTTGGCTCTCCATCTGAATATGAGAAACAGAGAATAATTTTAAAAGAGGGAGAGGAATATCCTCGAGATAGGCTTATAAAGAATTTAATTAATATAAGATACGAAAGAAATGATTATGATTTCAGGCAGGGAAAGTTCAGGGCAAAAGGGGACATTGTCGAAATATTTCCTGCGTATCAAGATAGAGCAATAAGGGTGGAATTGTTTGGTGATGAGGTAGAGAAGATGATAGAATTTGACCCCTTGACAGGAGAGACTTTTGGGGAAAGAGAAATGGTTATAGTTTCGCCTGCAACTCATTTTCTTACCACAGTTGAATGGATTGACAGAGCCCTTCAGTCTATCGAGGAAGAGCTAAGGGAAAGGGTTGAGTATTTTAAGAGACAGGGCAAACTTGTTGAAGCACAAAGGCTTGAGACAAGAACAAGATATGATATGGAAATGATAGCTGAGCTTGGGTTCTGTAATGGCATAGAAAATTATTCAAGACATATCTTGGGAAGAAAGCCTGGAGAACCACCTGATACCCTTCTTAGCTTCTTCCCTGATGACTTTCTCGTTATCATTGATGAATCGCATATAACTGTCCCCCAGCTTATAGGCATGTATGAGGGTGATCACTCTCGAAAGCAGACTCTGGTTGACTATGGCTTCAGACTCCCATCTGCCCTTGACAACAGGCCTCTTAAATTTGAAGAGTTTATTGAAAGAGTAAAGAGAGTAATTTTTACCACTGCAACACCTGGACCTTACGAGAGAAAAGTGAGTTCCCAGATAGTCGAACAGATAATAAGGCCAACAGGACTTGTTGATCCGGAAGTAGAAATAAGGCCTACCAGGGGTCAAATTGATGATTTGATATCTGAGATTAGAAAAAGAGTTGAACGCAATGAAAGAGTTTTAGTAACTACTCTTACAAAAAAAATGGCTGAGGATTTGACCGACTATCTAGCCAGTAGAAACATAAGGGTAAGGTATCTTCACTCAAATATAGACACAATCGAAAGAATAGAGATTCTAAGGGACTTAAGAAGTGGAGAGTTTGATGTGCTGGTTGGGATAAACCTTTTGCGTGAAGGACTGGATTTGCCAGAAGTTTCTCTTGTTGCGATACTTGATGCTGACAAGGAGGGGTATTTAAGATCAGAGATTTCGCTTATACAGACTATTGGGAGAGCAGCAAGAAACGTGAATGGAAAGGTTTTGATGTATGCGGACAACATAACCAAATCAATAAAAAATGCGGTTGATGAGACAAATAGGAGAAGAAAACTGCAGATTGAATATAACAAAGAGCACAATATAACACCCAAGACTATAACAAAGAACATTTCTGACATTCTTTATAGCAGTGGCATAACTCCAAGGCGAAAACTGGTAAAAGAGCCAGGAGTTAGGGATAGGAAGTCAGTATTTGCTGAGGAGATTTCTGAAAAGATGCTTCTGGACATGGAATTTGACAAGGTTGTGAGTATAATAAATGAGCTTGAGAAAGAGATGAATTTAGCGGCTAAGGAACTCGATTTTGAGAGAGCTGCAGTAATAAGAGATAAAATAAGAAGGATTAAAAAGATCATAAATATAGAAGTTTAATAAATATTAGAATTTAAATATTGGGATTTAATGTTCTTAAAAGCCACTTTCTTTAGCAAAGACTAATTCTAAAGTTTATTAAAATCTAATAGTGTCATTTGTCACAATAGTTAATTTTTAAATTCTAATTTTATAGAATTAACTATAAAGTTTTTCAATGCTATGGGTAAAGAAAAAATTGTAATAAAAGGTGCAAGGGAACATAACTTAAAGAATATAAATCTAACCATACCGAGGGATAAGCTTATTGTCTTTACAGGTGTAAGTGGTTCGGGCAAATCTTCTCTTGCTTTTGATACCATTTATGCTGAAGGGCAGAGAAGGTATGTGGAATCATTGTCGTCTTATGCAAGGCAATTTCTGGGACAAATGGAGAAGCCTGATGTTGATTTAATTGAGGGTTTGTCTCCTGCAGTTTCCATAAATCAGAAGGGTGTTTCTAAAAATCCAAGATCAACAGTTGGAACTATTACGGAAATATATGACTATCTTAGAGTTCTGTATGCAAGAATCGGAAGACCATATTGCTATAAGTGTGGAAAACCGATAGCAAGACAAACTGTAGACCAGATAGTAGACAGAATTCTGGAACTGCCGGAGGGAACAAGAGTCCAGATTCTGGCTCCTATTGTAAGAGGAAGGAAGGGAGAATATACAAAAACCTTTGAGAACATAAAGAAGGATGGGTATGTAAGAGTAAAAGTGGACGGAGAAGTTTATGATTTGGGAGAAAATCCTGAAATAAGATTAGACCGAAATATAAAACACAACATCGAGATAATAGTAGATAGGCTTAAAATAAAACCAGGTATCAGAAACAGGCTTTCAGAAAGCATTGAAATTTCTTTGAAGGAAAGCGAAGGTGTTGTTTACG
>JACIXO010000212.1 GCA_014360385.1 Actinomycetota bacterium
TTACCCACTCATTAATAGAAGCTTTCTTACCAAGGTTTCGTCTTTCTAAAGCCTTTATAGAATTTATTAGTCCTAAATCAAAATCTTTTATTTCTACAATCCATATGTTGTCTATCATACTAGCTTTTATGCTGGCTTTTATATTTCTCTCCTTCAGCTCTAATTTGCAGAGCTTCTGTAGCCTAACCTTAATACCAACAAATGTAAGTCAACCTCCAATCACTAAACTTACTCAACTTACTTATAGCGCCCTTAGATTTACAAACCAAATGTGGCTCTCACATCCTGTAAAATGCTTTTCTGAATATTTTCCATCTTTGCTCTGTCCTCTTTCTCCTCATGGTCATAGCCGTACACATGCAAAATACCGTGAATTATAAGCAAAATTAGCTCAAGATTCAGGTTCCAGTCAATATCCTGGTCGGCACCGGTGCTAGTCTCTGCACCCTTTTTTAAATTGACTACCTCTTTTCTGATGCACTCCTCTACGTCCTTTGTAATACCTACGTCTTTTTTAATATTTTCTTCAGCAACCTCCGGGCATATTATTATTTCTCCAAGAGTATAAAACCCATGTTCATCTCTAAAAGCGTCTATACTTTCCTCAAATCCCAATATATCTTTATCCCCATTATAGGAAAAGGAAAGCACATCAGTTTCCTTATTCACACCTCTATATTTTTTGTTCAAATTCTTGATTTCTTCTCTATCAACAAAAACAATATTAAGCTCACAGTTTAGATCTTTGTCGAACTTATCCGAGATATAACTCGCGACTCTTTCAAGAAAATTTATGTCGAGATTAATTTTGTCCTGGTTGTTAATTAGAATAACTTTCATTGACCCTATTTTACTTCTCTACTTCGCCTAATCTCTCTAATACCAAGTTTTTGTAGCATTTCTTTTTCCATGATGAATAAAAAGTTATTGGATATAAAGCCTGGTGTTTCGAAAACCGTTTAATTCTTCCCCAAGCTTTTGATCACCTGACAGAAACTTACTCAGAAACTACCTTCAAGCTTTGCTCGGGATATGAAATTCGTGAATGGTATATAGAAATAAGCCCATCTATAAGAGTATTCTTAACAATATTTATCTCTTTCAGAGTTATATCAGCCTCATCTAATTGCTTATCCTCAATCTTACCTTTCACAATATCATTCACCATCTGGTCTATTCTCTTAGGAGTCACCTTTTCAATAGACCTCACTGCAGCCTCAGTCGAATCTGCCAGCATAAGAATAGCAGCTTCCTTGCTCTGTGGCTTTTTGCTCGGATATCTAAAGAGGCCCTCCAAAGCTTCCAGTCCACCATTGGGCTCTTTGGTAGCTTCTTTATCTTTTTGTTTTTTGTAAAAATAGGTTATAAGGGAATTACCATGATGCTGAGAAATAATTTCCACCACCCTCTTTGGAATTTTGTTTTTAATCGCTATTTCTATTCCATCTTTTATATGATTGGCTATTATTGTCCTGCTAAGAGAAGGATTTATCCTGTCATGGATATTTTCAATCCCCATCTGATTTTCATAAAAGTACTCAGGCTTTTTCATCTTTCCAAGATCATGATACAAGGCTGCCACTTTTACCAGAAGAGAATCGGCACCAATTGCCTTAGCACAACTTTCGGCTAAATGTCCTACCAGAAGACTGTGATTATAGGTTCCAGGAGCTGAAAGCAGAAGCTCCTTTAAGAGTGGCTGGTCTGTATGAGAAAGTTCGAGAAGGCCCATTGCAGTTACTATATTAAAAGAAGACTCTATAAATGGAAGAAATCCAATAGTAATTATTGCACAGATAATGCCATTTATCACTCCAAGCACTGCATAAAAAGTAATGGCTGCCAGCTCTCCCCTGATTAAATTAACTGTGAGAAATGAAAAACCAAGAATCAAAGAACTTATAAATCCTGCCCGCATTACCTGGGAGCGCTGAGATACATTTGATACAAGATAGGTAGCAAAAATCCCACCTGTCATATAAGCCAAAATGATGTTAAAGTCAAAATTAGCAACTATCCCTGAAAATACACTCAAACAAATAGTCATTAGTAAACCCAAAGGCACATCAAATATGATCGTAGAGAGCATTGAAGCAGCCATTACAGGAAAAAGATAGTTCCAGAAGTTAAGATGAATAGAAGAAAGAATGGTGAAAAGCCTTGCAATAGCCGTAAAAAGTACCAAAAGCATTGAAATTATAACTAACTTCTTTACATTTCTATATACCTTAAACTCAAACTTATATATGTAGAACCCAAACAAAAGCAAAATTGCTGAAGATATGAAAAAAATGTACAAAAACTGGTCCCACTTAAACCCACTTTCCAGAAGCCCAAGCTTTCTCAACACAAGTATGTCATCCTCACCAACAATTTCTCCCTCAGAAATTATGGTTTGCCCTGCGGTAACAACAACCATATGGGGAGGTGTGTTTAGTCTCGCTTCCTCTCTTGCCTTCTCTGTAGCCTGGGGGTCAAAAACTGCTGTAGGCTGAATGGTTTTCTGAAGAACTGCTTTAACTATGTACTTTTGTTCAGGCTTTATTTCCGAATCATTATCAGCTAAAGATTGTGCTTTGCTTTTAGCGAAGTCAACTTCAGTTGGCTTTATTTCCTCGCTCATAACCTGCCTGGCTATGTCCTGCGTTTTGTTCATAAGGAAATTGATTTCCTCGACAGACAGTTGAAGACAGGCTGAGACAATAGATGCAGGATACTGGCTTCCCAAAAGGTTAACCAGATAGTCAATTTTTTCCTCAAAAGACTTGTCTTCCTTTTTCTGAACAACTCTTGATAACTGGAAAAAATATCTTATTTGATAAAGTGTTCCCTCTTCTCCATTCAATATATCCGGGTCATAGGAGTACACATCCTCTACTGAAGCAACATTTCTTCTTATATCTTCCTGGGTCTTTTCCACATCTTCGAATTCTATGCTTTTGTTTGCCTTTATAGTTCGAGGACTTGGCTTTCCTAACTCTATTTCAATACTGGGAGTATAGGTGTAGGATAAGATTCCAACTATGAAAGCGAGGGTTATGAGAAAAACATATAGCCTCTGAGCATCCTTGCTCCTGAAGGAAAAATATTTTGC
>JACIXO010000213.1 GCA_014360385.1 Actinomycetota bacterium
AACCAAGTCAGAAGATCTTGCCTATAAAATACTTCGGATATTAAAAATACCTTCTCCTAAAAATATTAATCCTGCCAGTGAATTAAACCTATAAAAAGAAAAAGTGGTGGCAATATGCACGGATTTTTGGCTAAATTTGCCCTTTTTGTGCATAAATTTTAAAATCAACTGATAAACTCAGGTAGAAAAAGATAAACCCCTTACATATGATGATGTGATACTGAGGGAAGATTCATTTACTCTTCAACTTAGAAGACTACAGGAAAAAGTGCTATAAGAAGAAAAGAAACTAAAGGAAAAGTTGTTTATGTAAAATTTATAATAAGTGGATTTATCCTACAGAACAAGATTTAAATTTTATAAATGCTATTTATGAGTTTTACATGATTTAATAGTTTGAAGTGTAATTGATAAAGAATTTCTAGCACTTTCCATAGAAGAATTAATTATTGGTTTGTTTTTAATAATACAATCAATAAAATACTTCCATTCATTATAGTAAGGGTCAATATTTTCAACTTTATATATATCGGCGGTACCATCTGAGTAATTGACTTTAAAGTCAAATTTTTCTTCTCTACCTTCATACCCTCGGTTCGATGCATATTTCCATTCCAAAGCACCAGCTTCAAATAAAATTCTGAGTTCCATCAAAAAAGGAAAATTTTTTATTGGATTCCATTCAGCAGTAACTAATCCAGTAATATTATTTTTAAATTTTAAAATTGTGTCAACATGAAACCATCCTCCTAAATTTTTATTATAGCTACCTATTGATTTTATAATAACTGGATTACCAAATAACCATATTAGATAATCAATATCATGGATTTGGACATCTAAAGCAGCACCATCACTTAAATTTTCATCAATTTTCCAATTTTTATGTGCTTCACCTCTTATATGACATACTCTTTTACAATATGCTGATATTGGCTTCCCTAGAATATTATTATCGACAATTTCTTTAGCTTTACAATATTCTGGCCAAAATCTTAATACATGTCCAACTATTGCTTTTACCTTGTTTTTTCTTACAGCTTGAATCATGGAATCTGCTTCTTTTAGAGTTAATGCAATTGGTTTTTCACAATAAATATTAATTTTTTTATAAGCTAGCCTCTTTACTATTTGAGGATGTAGATAGGTAGGTGTGCATACTACTGCAATATCTATCTTATCATTTCTAATTAAGTCATCTAAGTCTGTATAGAATTTCGTTTTGTAAATTTCTGCTGCTTTTATTCCTATTTCCTTATTAGTATCGACAATACCTACTATTTCTAATTCGTTAAATTTGCTACAGACTTCTGCATGAAGCTTTCCTATATTTCCCATTCCTATTATAGCTGTTTTTAAAAGCATACACTTTTCTTATTATGAATAATTTTTTAATAATAAATATTCATTAATAAATCATATATGTTATATTATTGTATAATAAAATGCTCAATTAGTGATTTTATATGATTTTTAATGAATTGACTATTTACATTTAGCGTATTATAATTTGAATTAATGTTCATGTCAATTGTTTAAATGTTAATAATTTCTTTAATAAAAAATATTTTTTTTAAAATTTAGGATTTTTTCTAGCTTTCTTGATTATATTAACTAAATAATATAAATCTATAATTCCAATCTGTTTAAAATATGAAAGGTTTTTTAAAAACGAGAAATAAAGCTGATTGTTGAGGATGCCGTGCGTGTGAATAAAAAATGTCCAGCATATGAAATAATAAAGGAAGAAGATGAAAAGAAGTGTTTTTATATCCAAGGATATTAAAAAATGTATGGACTAGGTGTAGTATTTGCTATTCGATATGTCCATTTTCTAATGAAGGTTATATTTATAAAAAAAAGCAATAGCATACCAGAAGTTTATCTAGTGAAGAGTACATATAACAAGTTACTAAGTGAAAGTACATCTGGTGGAGTGTTTAGAACGATTGTTGAAACATTTTGTGATAGGAATTATGTTATTTTTGGAGTAGCTTATGATAGTAGCATGGTATTTAAGCACTCCTTTATTACAAGTAAAAATCTGATTAATAAGTTTCAAGGTTCAAAATATGTTCAGAGTGATGTCAAGGAGTCTTATAAGCTAGTAAATTTTTTTTTAAAAAAGGGGATAAAGGTTCTCTTTTTTGGAACACCATGCCAAATAGCTGGCTTACGTAGCTACTTAAATATACTTAAATATAAAGAGTTTGGAAATCTTTTTTGTGTTAAACTTATTTTTTCGGAGTACTCAGCCCGATACTTCTTAGAAAATATATAAAATTTCTCGAAAAAAAAGTAAAGGGAAAGTAAGAAATGTAAATTTTAGAGATAAAATAAAGTATGGATGGTTAAGACCTTGTATACGGGTAGATTACGATTCTGGAGAATCGAATTATTATATTGCTGCAGACGATCCTTATGAAAGAATATATCTTAGTGGTATTGCACTACGAGAAAGTTGCTATAATTGCAAACTTGCAAAACCGAAAAGAATTGGTGATTTGACTATAGGTGATTTTTGGGGAGTTGAAAAGTTATATCCTGAGATATCTAACCATAAGGGTTTATCTGTACTAACAATAAATATAGATAAATGTGAAATTTTATTTAAAAGTATTAATTCTTTTGAGATATGTAAAAAAACTAATTTGTCATTAGCTTCACAAAATAATGAGACGCTCATTCGCCCTACTATAAGAGATGAAAGACGATCTTATTTCTATAAAGATCTTTTAAATTATGAATTAGATAAGATTGTGAATATACTAGATTAGAGAATAGCAAATAAAGAATTTCTTTAGTAATAAATGTTTCAGATAAGGAGGAAAGCTAAATGATTATAGGTGTCCCAAAAGAAATTAAAAATAACGAATATAGGGTTTCGGTAACACCAGGAGGCGTATTTGAACTTAAGCAAGATAGCCATATTATATATGTGCAGAAAGGTGCAGGATCGGGAAGTGGATATATGGATAGTGAATATGAAAGTGCAGGGGCAATTATTTTGGATAGAATAGATGAAGTTTATAATATGTCAGAATTAATAGTTAAAGTAAAAGAGCCTATAGA
>JACIXO010000214.1 GCA_014360385.1 Actinomycetota bacterium
AAAAGGTTCATTTTTATTTTCTCAAGTAGCTGAAGTTGTTATAGAGCGGATGACAATAAAAAAGAATAGTATAAATAGTATATATCATCAAAAGAGAAGACACATCATAACTCTTTTAAAGACTAATGTTATATTTTGGCTATTGTTTATAATTTTTTTTCTATACCAGAGTAGGGTGGCTTCGGATACTAGTGTTGCACTATCTAATGTCCTAAATATTCTGATTTTAATAATTTTTTCCTTATCCATCTTTAGAGTCAAATTAGGGTTATATTTATTTATCTTTTTTATACCTCTTTTAAACTCAGTAACTACAATTCTTGAGATTAGACATCTGCCTATTATTTTATTTTTGTTTTTCCCGGTTTGTCTTGGATTTATTATTGCTAGTTACAATGATGCTAACCATAGTTGGGGTGTAGATTATGCTAAACTGGGATTAAAATTTGATAAAGAATTAGCTAAAGCTATTTTTATTTTTGTTATATTTTTTAGTATATCTTTTTTGATTACTATCTTTAGGTACTCTAATTTTCATCCTTTTATTACCAGAAGATATTATGACCTTATAGTTAATATAAATGGAGTAAAGTCTACTGGTTCTATATTTTGGACTATCAGGTTTTTCTTTAATTATATTGTTGGGTTAGGGCTTTTTTATATTAGTTTTAATGTTTTAAGAAGAATGGAGGACATTATTGTATCAATTATCATTTTATTATTATCGACACTAATTTCCTGTGGAGTTGGTCTTTACCAGTATTTATACAATCCCTATTTTGGCAATATAAGATACTGGGTAAACAGTAATAGAATTAATGCTACCTTTACAGATCCAAATTCGCTTGGGGCATATACTTTATTGTTATTTCCAGTTTTTATTAGTCTAATGCTTTTCTTTAGAAAATGGCAATCTAAGCTAGCAACATGTATATTTTTTGTTCCTTTTGTAATGAACATGTTTTTCTCTGGGTCTAGGAGCGCATTTGTAGGATTATGTGTAGCTATTTTTGCTTTTTTAGTTATTGGGGTATGGGTAGGGATAAGGAATGTTAAAAAAAAGTTTAGGACTTACTCTATTCGTAGGAAGCTTTCAATAGTAATCTCTCTATTCACTTTAGCTATTTTTTTTATTTTTTTATTATTTAATTTTTTATTCCAGCTTACTAGTGGTCCTCCTGTTAGCGATAGTATAAGGATCGTAGTGGATTCTCCTTCTTCTAGCGAGGTGTTATCTGGTAGGGTTAAGGTTAATGGTTGGGCTCTTGACAGAAGCGTCACTAGTGGAACTGGGATCGAACGTGTGGAGATATACATAAAGGGTAAGGATGTGTGGAGGAAAGAAAAACTGCTTGGGGAAGCAGAATATGGTATCGTTCGTCCTGATGTAGCTAAATATTTTGAAAAAGAGAGCTACTTAAATTGTGGTTATAGTTTTAGTTTCGATACTTCCTCTTTATCTGATGGGACTTATAATTTATATGTGTATGCCTATTCCTTTGATGGGAGTTATTCCTATATAACTCATAAAATAAATGTAGGGACAATGCCGAGTAAAAGCTTTAATCTGGTGAGCAACCCCTTAGTAGATAGAATTTACTCAACTTTTCAGAATATTTTTAAGGCTTTGAAGAAAGAAGATGGAGGAGTATTTAAAGAGATATCATCTGGAAGAAGCACACTCTGGAGCCAAGGTATAAACATGTTTAAAGACTATCCTATTTCAGGAGTAGGACTTGGTGCTTATATTATCGAACTTCCAAATTATTATGTAAAAAATGGGATTGATAGTAATTTGATTGACTATGTTGGAAATTATTACCTTCAAATTCTTTCAGAACTCGGGATTGCAGGTTTGACAGTAGTCTTATTCATTTTTTATTTAATAATTAAAAAAGTATTTATTTATTTTAGAAGCAGGGGATTTATAAGCGGAATAAGTACAATAAGTAGACCTTATGATAGTAATTGGCTGATTATTGGTTTTTTTATTTCATTTATTTCCATGCTTGTAGCTCAGTTTTTTGGCGCTCATACTAATTTTATGGAGATCCAGTTTACCTTCTGGCTTATTATAGGGCTTATGCTAACTACAATTAAAATTAATGAGGAAAATTATAGTAATCGAAGTAATCAAAGTCATGAGCATGGAAAAGGCCATTACTTGAGTGCTGTGGATAGATGTCGTGAGAAGGATAGAGATCTTGTTTTTAATGATAAAAAAGCCTGCAAGTCTTTAACTCTTACTGATAAGGTGAGATTCACTCTCTCGGAAAAAATAAGTCTAGTCGTAATAATTTTGATTTTTACTGTTAGCTTTTTTATAAGTTCTTTTACCACTCTTTCAATTAATGTAAAGCAAAACCTTTATGGCTGGGAAAATAAATATGGGTTTTATGAGTGGGAAAAAGGTAATGGAACAGAATATAGATGGACTAATATAGATGCGAGTGAGAGTATTGAAAAGGAAGGGCAAGCAATGGTTCTTCCTGTAAGAGCAGGGAACCCTGATATTTATGAAAGTCCTCTTTGGGTCAGAGTCTATGTTGATAATTTTCTGGTCAGGGTTTTCAGGGTAAGGGATAACTTATGGCACGATGTAAGAATAAAGTTACCTTATATCGATAGGAAAAAAGTCACTTTGACTATTTCAGTGTCTAGAAGCTGGGTTCCAGAAAAATGGGGGCTTTCTAGTGATAGCCGTGAGCTTGGGATTTCAGTAGGAAGGGTTTATTTCATACCGGTTGAGTAAAATGAGTTTTTGGTATTTAATTAGTAGTAAAATGCCCGGAAGGCTTCTTTAATTTATATGTGCTATCTTAAGATTAACTTTGGACAATCAGGAAAAAATATGTTTAAGTTTTTGAAGGGGCTTCCCAGAAGAAAAAAGAAACTATTTTATGGAATCTTTTTGGTAGTTAATGATTTAGTGTTCATCTCTATTAGCTACTACCTTTCATATTATTTAAGGTTTTATACCACAATTTTTGGCATAAGTAGGTCTACATATTCCATGGATGAAAATTACATTTTTTATTCAACTATTTTTATCCTTTCTGCTATTTTTAT
>JACIXO010000215.1 GCA_014360385.1 Actinomycetota bacterium
TGAAGAAGAGTCCCATACAGTTTATTATATTGGCGAATATTTAAAGAGTATAGTGTGTGATAATTGTGGGAAGAAACTTGAGATAGACAGACGCCATTTGAGAACTGTTTTTGCTGAAGATTTTATAAACAGGATTTTAAGTAAGCCACACAGAATAACGGAGGACATGAAAAAAGCATTTGTTTCCCTTGTCCCCTTCTTTCCCAAGAGATTGTTAAGGGAACCCGTAAAGGTGCTGAAGGAGATATATGAAGTTTTAAAGAAAGATTAATCTAAGCTGTAACTTGAGAGCTTTGTTAGAGAAAATTTCATTACCTTGCCAAAACTTTTCAGGATTTGCTCTTTGACATCATCTATAGGCATGGGTCTATTTAATAGCTTTTCTATAGAAGTCTGTGGATAGTTTTTAAGCCCACATGCGACAATGTTATCAAAGTAACTTAGGTCAACGTTAACATTCAGTGAAAAACCATGCATGGTGATCCATTTTTTTATGCGGATCCCGATTGATGCTATCTTGTAGTTTTCTATGAAAATTCCTCTATGCTTTGGTACTCTTCTACCTTCAATGCCATAGAAGCTTAGAACATCTAGTATTATTTCTTCAAGGTTATATACATATAGAGAGACATCTTTTTTTATTAAGGAAAGGTCGAGGATGGGGTAACATACAATTTGTCCTGGGCCATGGAAAGTTATATCACCTCCTCGGTCCGACTGAATGAGTTCTATATTTTTTTCTTTAAGCTCTTTTTCACTTGCAAGCAAATTGCTGCGGTTTCTGTTACTTCCAAGGGTTATTACAGGTGTGTGCTCTAAAATTAGGATAGCTCCATTTAATTCTCTTTGTTTTACGAGTTCGAAAAGTTGAGTCTGTAGCTTATAAGCCTCGCTGTATGAAATTAAGCCGAGATCAAGATAGAAAAATTGGCTTCTTGATTTTAGGTTTTTGTCCATCGTTTCTTAGAAAAAAAGAATTAAATTTCTTGAAAGTATCTTGTATTGATTTAGTCTTTTAATCTTGTTACTTAACTTTATAAAACTGAACACCTTACTAAAGCAAAACGGTTATTGTTAGCATTTATTATTTTTCAATATTCTACACACGCCTTTATAAGATTGACATATAAGATTGGCATATGAGAAAGGTATTATAGATTATATCTTATAAATTGGGAAGATTTTATGAGTAGGAGTATATGAGTGTAAGTGTATAAGATATAATCCTAAGTATTTTGTGTCAACCTGAATATTTCATTTATTGAGTTTTTTATTTATGTCGAATCAATATATAGAATCAATATATATCGAATCAATGCATATCGACTTAGAGATGTAATTTGGAGATGTAATTTGGAAATGTAATTTGGAAACATAAATTTGGAAACATAAATTTAGAAATGTAAATTTCAAAATTTAAGTTTGGAAAGGAGACCCGATACTCATGGGAGCTAACAGCAAAGACAGAAGTATTGACAGAAAAACAGACCTTGCCATATTAGGAGCAGGCCCTGGAGGGTATGTAGCGGCTATAAGGGCGGCTAAGCTTGGGCTAAAGCCAGTAGTAATAGAGAAAGAATATCTTGGTGGTGTCTGTCTTAACTGGGGTTGTATGCCTACAAAAACTCTTTTTCATGTTGCAGAGTTACTATCCCAGATCAAGAGAGCAAGTGATTTTGGTATAACTATTTCTGAGTATTCTCTTGATTTCAACAAAGTAATGCAGAGGAAGGACGAGATAGTAAAAGTTCTAAGACGAGCTCTGGAGTTTCATTTCAAGAAGAATAAAATAGATCTTATCAATGGAAATGGAAGGCTACTTGACAATCACAGGATAGCTGTTACCACTAACTCAAAAGAATATCTTGAAGTCTGGGCCGAAAATATTATTATAGCGACAGGTTCGTCGCCAAGTCTGGTGCCCCCATTTAATTTTAAAGAAGAGGGGATATTAGATAATCGAGGAATATTATCCCTGACGGATCTTCCATCTTCAATATTGATTGTGGGAGGAGGAGTAGTTGGTTGTGAGTTTGCAAATATATTAAATGCATTTGGAAGCAAAGTTACTATAATAGAGATTCTTCCCAGGATTCTTTCTACAGAGGCGGAGGAGGTCTCTGAAGTTATTGAGAGTGTTTTTAGAAGGAGGGGTATAGAGATACTGACTGATGCTAGTGTTGATGAAGTTAGAAGAGTAAAAGATAGGTATGTTTGTAAGATTAGAGGTGGTAAAGAACTTAGTGTGGATAAAATTCTGGTTTCAGTTGGCAGGAGAGCCAATACTATTGATATAGGAATAGAAGAAGCAGGGATTGAGACGGAAAGAGGTTATATAAAAGTTGATTCTTATCTTAGAACCAGCGTCGAAAACATATATGCTGTAGGAGATGTTATAGGAGGTTATCAGCTTGCACATGTTGCATCAGCAGAAGGAAAGATTGCAGTGGAGAACATACTTGGCAAACGAAAGGAAATGAAATATAATGCTGTTCCCTCAGCAATATTTGTTTCCCCGGAAGTCGGAACGGTCGGGTTAAGTGAAAGCCGAGCTAGAGAGAAGGGCATAGAAGTGCGCGCAGGTGTTTTCCCTTTCAGTTCAAGTGGAAAGGCATTAACTGTTGGCGAAACTGAAGGCTTTGTAAAGATTGTAACAGATTCCAGGACAGGAGAGATAGTAGGAGCCCAGGTGGTTGGCCCACGTGCTTCTGATTTGATTCATGAGCTAACTCTCGCTATGTGCGGGGAGCTCGTAATTGATAATATTGCAAATATGATTCATTCTCATCCTACTTTATCAGAAGCAATTATGGAAGCAGCTGAAGACTGTTTTGGTATAGCAATTCATAAGTAATTTGTAATTTATTTGTAAGTAATTCGAAAATAATTCGTAAGTGAATATTCGAAAATAGTTAGTAAGTAAATACCTGTTAGGTATATTTATTAATGCTCTAGAATTATTCATAATATTCATAAAATATACATAAAATAAACGTATAAATGAAAATACCATCGTGAAATAAAGGAATACA
>JACIXO010000216.1 GCA_014360385.1 Actinomycetota bacterium
AGATAGCCATAAGCTAAATATAGCTTATTTATAGCGTATTTATACCTATTTATGCCTGGAGGGGTGAGACTATTTTGGAAGCCTTTTCAACTTCCATCTGGTCTTCATCCTTTTCCTTACCAAGAACCACTTCTTCTATAAATGGATTTCTTTCAAGAGCATTTTTTATCACTTCATCTATGTTGTTTACAAACAAAAGATTCAGTCCTTTAAGGATATGTTGTGGAACTTCTTCCAGATCTTTTTTATTTTTTTCTGGTAATATTACTTTCTTTAGCCCTGCTCTCTTTGCAGCCAGTAGCTTCTCTTTGAGTCCTCCTATAGGGAGAACTCTTCCTCTAAGTGTTATTTCCCCTGTCATTCCCACATCTCTTATAACAGGAATTCCGGTAAAGGTTGACACCAGAGAAGCAGTTATCGCTACTCCTGCAGATGGACCGTCTTTTGGAACAGCTCCCGAAGGAACGTGGATATGGATGTCAGATTTGCTAAATGTGTCCTCGTTTATACCCAGCTCTTTTGCTCTCGAGCGGACATAGCTTATAGCAGCTTTTGCTGATTCCTGCATCACATCTCCAAGCTTACCTGTCAGGATTAGGTTCCCGCTTCCCTTATACTTCGTTGATTCAATAAGGATAATGTCTCCGCCAACCGGTGTATATGCAAGACCTGTAGCTACGCCAACCCTGTTTTTGTCTTCTATTTCACTTGGCTGAGTCCTTGCTACCCCAAGGTATTCCCTTACTTTCTTAGCTGTTATGAGTTTAGGAGGTTTCTTTCCTTCCACTATATTCCTTGCTATTTTCTTACATATATTTGATATCTCTCTTTCAAGGTTTCTCACCCCGGCCTCCCTGGTATATTCTTCGATTATCAGCAGAATAGCCTCTCTTTTGAACTTTATGTTATATTTTTCTATGCCCTGTTCTTTTTGCTGTTTCGGTATGAGGAATTTTTCTGCAATGTGAACCTTCTCTTCTGTGCTGTATCCAGGAATTTCTATAATTTCCATCCTGTCTCTTAAGGCAGGATGAATCGTGTCCAGAATATTTGCTGTTGTTATAAACATTACGTTGGATAAATCATATGGCACTTCAAGGTAGTGATCCCTGAAAGAATTATTCTGCTCAGGATCCAGTACTTCAAGTAAAGCAGAGGATGGATCACCTCTGAAATCCATTCCAATCTTATCAATTTCATCCAGCATGAAGACAGGGTTGTTAACTCCTACCTGTGCAAGTCCCTGAATAATTCTGCCAGGTAGTGCTCCTACATAGGTTCTTCTGTGTCCTCTAATTTCTGCTTCGTCTCTTATTCCTCCAAGTGACATTCTTATAAATTTTCTTCCGAGGGACTTGGCTATAGACTGCCCGAGGGATGTTTTACCCACTCCAGGGGGTCCGACAAAGCAAAGGATTGGTCCTTTTGTAGAACTACCTTTAAGTTTTCTTACCGCAAGATAGTCAAGGATGTGCTCTTTTACCTTTTCCAAATCATAGTGATCATCATCCAGTGTTTTTTTGGCCTTTTCCAGATCCAGAGTGTCTTCAGTCTTTTCGGTCCATGGAACTTCCAGCATCCAATCCACATAAGTTCTTATGTACGAGTATTCTGGAGACGTACTGGGGATAGTTTCAAGTCTCTTTATTTCTTTTTCAACTTTTTCTCTTGCCTCCTTGGGAAGATTTTTCTTCTGAAGTTTTTTCTCAAGTTCTCTGGTAAGTGCAATTGATTCGTCGTATTCACCTAGCTCTTCCTTTATAGCTTTTAACTGTTGTCTCAGATAATATTCTCTCTGAGTTTTTCCGACCTCCTTTTGAACCTTGTCTCGTATCTGGGATTGAATTTCCAGTTTTCTTAGCTCTTCTCCCAGAAATTCAGTTAGTTTCTTTAGTTTTTCCTTAATATTTGTTTTTTCGAGAATCTCTTGCTTCTGTTTAAGGTTTGAGAGAAGATATGAAGCAAATAAATCAGCCTGGACACCAGGTTCATTTACATTTGTGGCTGCAACTACAAATGCGGTTGGGAGAGGTATACCCAGTTGAATAAATTTTTCAACCTGCATCCTTATAGTGGTAATGAGATTTTCTACTTCTTCATCCTTTTCATAAGGTTCATCTTCCAGAACTTCTATAAAAACTCTGAAATAGGGGTCAATCTGGGTAAAGTATTTTATTCTAACCCTGGCTATACCCTCAACTATGCATTTAATTTCATTGGGCGATACATTTACCAGCTGTCTTATTGCGCAAGCGGTTCCAATTTCGTATAAATCTTCTTTAGTTATATTTTCTTTTCCTTCTTCTTTCTGAGCAGTCACCACTATAATTTGGTGCTCCCTGGATGCGCTTTTGACAGCTTCTATTGACTTGACTCTTCCTATTACAAGAGGTGTAGCAAGCTGTGGGAATACCACACTATTCTTGAGTGCAAGTAGGGGAAGCTCTTCAGGTATTTTTATTTTAAAACCATTTTCTTTTTTGATATTTTCTTCTCCCATGGTATATCAACTCCTATTCTTAAATTTTCTTAAATTTATTCTTATCTTTGTTCTTGTTTATTTTTATTCTTGTAATAATTAACTATAGTGACAAAAGTCACTAGGTTTTATTAATTTATAGTACTATAGTAATCTAGACTGACTTGTAATTTTACAGTCCCACATTGCGCTCTAATTATAACAGATTTTTTTCTTATTTGTCAAAAAAATTTTCTGAAATAAGTAAATTTATTTTTCATCTAAAGTGAAAATTATTTTATCAAAGTGCTCCTTGTCGCCAGCTGTTCTGCGAAAGAGAAAAGAGAAGAAACCTTTGTCCCTGGTGTAAGAAATTTTCTGAAAAGTTAGAGGGGCATTTTTGTCAGTATCCTAGCTTTTTAAGTTTTTTGTCATCGAGTCCAAAGTAATGTCCCAGTTCATGTAGCAGTACTTTCCTTATGTTTTTTCTTAACTGGGTTTCATCTTTGCTTATTCTTTCGATTGCTTCTTTATATAATATTATTTTGTC
>JACIXO010000217.1:0-2216 GCA_014360385.1 Actinomycetota bacterium
CTCTTCCATGGGGGCAACGATAACAATATGCATATGGAAAATATACTACTCCATTATTATTTACTAAGGGATAATAATATCTATGAAGACCACCTTTTGTCGTAATTCCTATAGTTCCTAAAGTAGCTCCATGATATCCACCATAAGCAGATAATATATACTGGCAACCAGTATACCATCTTGCAGAATGAATTGCATTTTCAACTCCATCTGATCCGGTAATAGAGAATCTAACTTTCTTTTCAAATCCACCCGGTGTAATTGAACAGAGTTTTTTTGCTAATTCTATTCTAGGAGGAGTTGGAAAATCAAAATTATGGATTAGCTTTTTAGATTGCTCTGATATTGTTTGTAAAATCTCAGGATGACAATGTCCTATGCTTGAAACTGCAACCCCACAAAGCATATCAATATATTCTTTTCCATCCACATCGTAGACTCTATCATTTTTTGCTTTTTCTATTAATGGAGGAACATCAAAAAAAGCATAGCCTACCTGTCCTGATGATTCAAAATCTAAGCTTTCTAATAACATTCTTTTTGTCTTTGGGCCTAAATTTCTCTTTTTGACTTTTTCTTTTAGAATAAGATCATAGTTTATTATCTTTTTTCTAGGTTCGACTATTTTTGAAAAAAAGTCCTTCTTAAAAAAAATGTCTTCCATTTCATAACTCCTTTACAGTATATTAAGATTTTAATACGTATAGATATAAATTCTATATAAATATCTATCTATTAATATTTCTTTAATATAAATTATTTATTTAAAAAAATTCCGATAAAATCACTATAACATATTTGAAATGAACTCAGTTATATCATAAACATTAAATGTAAAACATTCTTTGATATATCTTTTTGCCTTTGCAGAAAGAACTATTACATTTTTAATTTTCATATTATGAAGTTCAGCACAGATATATTCAATTAATTTCTTTCCTTGTTGAAAGTATGAACCATTAAAGACAAATGCTGCTTCACCTGTAGCAAGAGACTTTTCTCTATTCCATATCATTTCTATAAAATTTGAGCCTGCTGAGGTAGTAATTATTTCCCGAGGTTCCTCAAAGACTCCATTAAAAGTCCCTAAATATTCTGAATCTACTAATGTTACTTTTTCATTAAACTTTTTTATTACTATTTTCTTTTCTTTTATATAATTAAGAACAAACTGCGAGATATGTTGAACTTGTATATCAGGCTCAAGATTAAAACCCATTTCAGGATAATCATTTTTAAAAGCATCATAAGCTAGTGGATCAGTAGTAACTAATAACCTGCATTTACTTTTTTTTATTCTATTAAATAAATCATTCATCTTTCTTTTAGCTTCTTGCTTAAAACCTAAAATCAATAATTCTTTACCTGAATTTAATTCATTTTTCATAAAAGAAAAGTCAATTCCTAATTTTTTAAATATTCCATTAGCTGCATGGGCAATTTCTTTATTCTTAAAATTAACCTCACTACCTAAATAAACAAGAACTTGCGATTTTGATTCTTTTATATTATAGGTAAAAGCTTCGTTAATATTAATCCCATATAAATTATCATGATTAACTAAAAATTCTTTCATCTTTTTTACTATAGGAGGCTCTAGTCCCTTATTTACTATGTCAAATCTTGCAGCTTGAATTAAGTCAGGCATATTATATCCACCTTCTTCTCTCCCTTCACACCATCCTAAACAACATCCACACAATAAACAATTATAAATCGACTCTATGATATCAGGAGTATATTTTTTCCCACCTCGATAAATACTATATAATAGTATAGCTCTACCTCTGGGTGTATCAGATTCCTTACAACTAATAAGACTCGAACCACATACGTGTCTGCACATAAAACAATATCTACATGCCTCAATCGTGTTCATATTATTGTTATTCATTCACACTCCTAGTCCTAATTTAGCTGGGTTCATTATATTATTTGGGTCAAGACTTTTCTTTAGTCTTTTAAAAATATCAAAGGAATTTCCATAAAGTTCTGGAACTAATCTACTTAGCTTAAGTCCAATTCCATGATGTTCATTTAATACACCTCCCGCCTGTATAGCAGCTCTTAAACAATCGTTCCATATACTATTGTGAAGATAGATTGCCTCATGTGGATCATCAGGGGGGTCATCTATTATAAATCTTGCGTAAAGCATGCAGCCCCAATCAAACCAGTGTGAAAAATGCCCAATATATCTTGCCATTTCGTATTTT
>JACIXO010000217.1:2226-2631 GCA_014360385.1 Actinomycetota bacterium
TTCAATGACTTGTTTAATTGAGTTATAAACATTTTCAATGTTACTATAAGAGGCTACAGTATCGAGAGTTCCAAAACATTGTGGTATTCTATACATGTAAGGTGGATAGAAAAATTTATATCTATTTTTCCACCAATGTTCCCCAAGTTCATATCCCAGATCTTCGCCATCTTCTTTATTTGCAATTTCTTTTGCATATTTTAACTGTAGTTCAACCATTTCCCTTTTTCCATCAAAACCATAAACAAGATAAACTCCCTCTTTATTTATTCCCAACACTCGTTTAATCAGTTCCCTTGTTTCAGTTTCGTCATAAAGTCGAATTAGAGCAGGCTGAAGATTATCAGTCATCAATTTTTGTCCTACTCTAATACCAGTACTTAAATCTTTAAAAATAAAGGCTCT
>JACIXO010000217.1:2641-3006 GCA_014360385.1 Actinomycetota bacterium
AAAGGCTCTAAATTTCCTTAACTCAGGAATTTTATGTATTTTTAAAGTAACCTTCGTTATTACTCCCAGAGTACCTTCAGACCCTATAAAAAATTGGTTAAGATCTGGCCCGCAAGCTGTCTTTGGTACAGGTAAAGTCCTTATAACTTCACCATTTGGCAATACTACCTCCATATTTACAATCATATCCTCAAACTTTCCATATTTTGTCGATAGTACACCTGTTCCCCTATGTACAATAAATCCACCGACTGTTGCACAATATGACGAAGCAGGGTAATGCATAGTAGACACTCCGTGTTGTTGTAGCTCTTTTTCTAAAAGTTCCATTATAATACCTGTTTCTGTCTCAACTGTCATTGAAT
>JACIXO010000218.1 GCA_014360385.1 Actinomycetota bacterium
GCCAAGCGCGTTAATTTTCCCTGGAACTTTTGCTTTAGTTTTTTTAAAGTTCTTTCTTTTGCAGTGACTTTTATAGCCACTATTTTGCATTATTTATAGCCACTATTTTGCATTATTTATAGCGACTATTTTGCATTAATCTGTCTTAGCTCAATCAGTATCTCCTTTAACAAAGTGAGCTGGAGTCTTCTGTAGTCCACATCACTTGAAAGCTTTGCCCATTTTCTGGGATTGTCCTCAGGGATATACTTATCCAGTTCAGAAAGAATATCACCCATTATTCTCACCAGCCTTTCAATATTTAATCATTGTGAATTATTATGAATATTATGAAATTTATGAAATTGAAAGAATCAAAGAACTAAATAACTAAAATTATAAGAATACTAAAAACAGCAAGGGATTTTTTTCAGCAAAGTTCCTTCCGACGGCAATCACTCAATCTATTGTCATTTTTAAGGAGATGGATTTTTTTCAGCAAAGTTCCCCGACCTTAGTGATTTAAAGATTAAACTTTAAGTAACATCAATTGATTTTGAAAAACATGCTCTTAGAAGAACTACGAGAACAAAAGTGTATACAAAGATAGTGGAGCGGGCTACGGGAGTCGAACCCGCCTCTTGAGCTTGGGAAGCTCACGTACTACCGCTGTACTAAGCCCGCTCATAATTCTTTCAAAAAAATAACCTTCTTGAGACTTTTTATATTTTCTAAACTCAATTATGTTAAATTATATTAAGGATTATAATAGCAAAAAAGATTCTAATAGCAAAATAACAAGAAAATTTAAAAGTCAAATCAAACAAATTAATTCTTTAGCTTTTTTATATTTGCGCATTACTTCTGATACCTTACCCATGAACCATCCTGCATCACAAATATTGTGGATTGGGGATTTAATCTGTCTCCGTTTGAGTCAAATTCTATATGTCCTGTCACACCATCATAGGTGGTAGATCTTAACTCATCAATAAAATCTTCAGGTAGAATAGAGTTTGATTTCTTCATAGCCTCTATCAACACATAAACTGCATCATAGCTATAAGGAGCAAATGGACCTGGTTGCTCAATCTCTATATCTTTCATTTTTCTAGCAAATTCAGTATATTTACGCCAGAAGTCTATAGCTTTAGAATCCTCAGTATATTTAGCAATAGAAGGTGGCTCAGGAATAATAGCAATAAGTCCTTCCAGTTGTTCTTTACTTGCAAGCAAATTTATTCTATCGTCCATACCAAGCTCTTCTGTCATAAACCTGCAGCCCAGCCCACCATCCCTTGCTCTTGTCACCAGATAAGCCAGGTTATCATATTCAGTACAGAAAAATACAAGGTCAGGCTCATCCAGCAGGAGATTCTCAACAATTACATTCATATCTTCCGAACCATTTTCAATTGAGTATCTATTAGCAACTTCTACTCTCATTTCCTTTAAAATTTCCCCCAGAAGATCAACCAAATTTACTGAGTATTCCGTCCTGTCATCTATAAGAACAAGTCTCTGCGGTTTCATATCATTGGCTATAAAATTTGCAATGTTTTCAACCTTCTGTCTGTTATTAATAATCAATCTAAAAAAATTATCTCCAATCTTGGAAAGCTCAGTTGCCTGAGCAGAAGGAGTTAATATCGGAATTCGGTATTCCATGTAAGTTGGTATAGATGCTTCCGTAGTGCCATTGAATGTTGACCCAATCACACATGAAACATTTTCTTCAACCATTTCCTTGGATACAAGAAAAGCTTTCTCTACATTTCCCTCATCATCTTTCGTTATAACTCTTATATCATATTCTATCCCACCTATCTTAACCGGTGAAAGCTCTGATGCGGCAAGGGATACACTTACAAGCTGGTCAAGTCCATACAGCCTGAAATCCCCGGAAAGAACAGTTTGGTTACCAATTTTGATCTCCTTTTCCTTTGGTTCACATGCAGTGAGATTAAAACAAAAAATCATAAAAACGAAAGAGGTGACCAGCAATATTAAAAAAAAGCCTGATCTCCTTCTGGCAAATCTACTAGATCCATTTAAGGACTTACCTTTCAGGTCTAGACTTCCAACTCTTTTTTTCACCCTAATTTTCATCCTGGTCTCCATCATTATTCTCCATATTTCATTAGTTTATATCTATGTTATTTTTGTGTTACTTTATTATGTTACTTTAATTTATTATGTTACTTTAATTAGTTTAATTAGTTCTTGATGAATAATTCATGGTTTTCTAAAAAATTTGAGTCCATTTACCATAAATTTTTTAAAATTTTTAAAGTTTTAGTCAATTATTCAGCAGGAACTAATTAGTTTATTTACTCTAAGTGTCTTATTTATATGTCTTACTATATTTTTTACTATCAATTTTACTCTTAATTTATTTCTAATATTGTTTTAAAATTACATTGAATAAATTTACATTAAAACCCCAAACTTGCGAAAGTTACAGAAAATAAGATAACAGTTTTAAAAAATACTACCATAAAAAGGAAAAGATTATAATACTGGAATATTAACTAATAACCACTAATTAATAACCACCAATAACAACAATGAATTGTAAAGGAGGACGAAAATGAGTATAGCAATAGTAACAGATTCCACTTCAGACATACCAAAAGAACTATGTGATAAATATAATATTACAACAGTTCCATTGTCAGTAATTTTTGGGGAAGAAACTTTCACAGATAATGGAGTAGACATAACTGTAGAACAGTTCTATAAAAAGCTAAAGACTTCTGAGAAGCTCCCCACTACAGCTCAGCCAACACCCCAGGACTTTCTAAAAACCTACACTGAGCTCTTGAAAGACTATGAAACTATAATATCCATCCACATCTCAAAGAAGATGTCAGGAACCATAGATTCTGCTGAGATGGCTAAAAAAGAGTTAGAAGGCAAAGACATTGTAATTGTTGACTCAGAGCTTGTTCATATGCCTCTTGGTTTTCTTGTTCTCAAGGCCGCCCAGTTGGCAAAGGAGGGAAAATCTAAAGAAGA
>JACIXO010000219.1 GCA_014360385.1 Actinomycetota bacterium
AATTAATAAAAAGAACTATTTTAGAAAAGGGTTTTGAGCACCATTATTCAGTTGTATCTGGTGATATAAAGGATGTTCTTGGAGAGATTGCCTTCTGGAAAGATATAGAAATCTATCTTTGTTAATTATTTATGGTATCTTGTCTATTCGGCAAAAAAGTACTGCTTAGATAAAAAAAGGAGAAGTTATGGAAATTATGAAAAAATATGAAGATAGCGAAGGGTTAGTAACAGTTGTTACTGAAGGAGAAGGTGGTTTAAAAAGGGCAATTTTTAAACTTCTTAAGTTAAGAAATGGGAAAAAAATAATTATTGAAACTAAGAACTATGAATATGGAATAATAATTTTGTCTGGAAGTTGTGACTTAATTGGGGATGAATTTATGTATAAAAATGTTGGAAAAAGAAGTGATGTGTTTTCTGGTAAACCGACAGGTATATATATACCAATAGAAACAAAATTTGAAATTAGATCACTAAGCGAGAATATGGAAATTGCACTTTGCATAGCTAAGAGTAAGATAAAGACGAATCCAGTGTTAATTAGTCCTGAAGAGGTAGTAGAAGTAGATTTAGGTGTTTTAAATTGGAGAAGGAAGGCATATTTTATAATTGACGAAAGAGTTAAATGTGAAAATCTTTACATAGGAGAGACTTATTTATCACCTGGAAAGTGGGCTTTTCCGCCTCACAGACATGATTATGACAATTATCCAGAAGAAGTTGAAATGGATGAAATATACCATTATAGAATAAATCCAAAAAATGGTTTTGGTGTGCAATTTTTTTATACTGATGATAAATCAAAAGATTATTCTTTTACGATTAGGAATGGAGATACATGCTATTTTCCAGAAGGTTATCATCCAGCTGCAGCATCTCCGGTTGATTCAATGTATATATTATGGTTTTTAGCCGGTAAAAAGAGATTTTTCATATCAAAACCTGATGAACAGTACAAGTGGATAAAGAATTGTGAAAGTCTTCTTAATTAGTAATGAGTAGATTTGTTAATTGAAAAAATGGCCAAAAAAGCATTATTACTAGGAGTAGATTTTGGTACTGGTGGTTGTAAGATAACAGTAATTGACGATAGTGGTTATATTAAAGCTGAAGCTACGAGAGAGTACCCTACTTATCATCCTGAGCAAAATAGTAGCGAACAGAATCCAGAAGATTGGTTTGAAGCTTTTAAACAATCATTAAAGGAAGTGAGTGAAAGTGGAAAAGTAAATTTAAATGATTTGCAAGGAATATCTTTAGACGCTTCTACTCATAATGTTGTTCTTCTTGATAAAAGTAATAAAATTATTCGTCCAACAATTATGTGGACTGATCAGCGTTCTATTAAGGAGGTAGCATATCTAGAAGAGAATTATGGTGAGAAAATATTTGATGTTTGTTTCCAGAAAGTTGCGCCTACATGGACACTTCCTCAACTTCTATGGATAAAGAATAATGAACCTGAAAATTATAAAAAGATTAAAAAGATCATGTTTATTAAAGACTATATAAGATTTTTGCTCACTGGTTCATGGGAAACAGATTATATAGATGCGCAAGGTACATTATTTTTTGACATGAGAAAAATGAAATGGTCAGAAGAACTATGTGCTATTATAGATCTCGATTTAAATGTATTACCTCCATTATGTAATCCATTTGATGTAGTGGGAGAAATTTCAGAGGAAGCATCCAAAATTACAGGTCTTCCTTCTGGTATACCTGTAATATGTGGTTCTTCTGATTCTGCTGTTGAAGATTATGGCGCAGGAGCTATTGAACCTGGACAATGTATTTTAAAGCTAGCAACAGCAGGGAATGTAAATGTTATGACAGAGAAACCTTATCCAAGTTTATTTACATTGACTTATTCTCACATTGTTCCAGATATGTGGTATACCGTGGCTGCAACTAATACTGCTGCTTCATCTATGAGATGGTTTAGAGATGTTTTTTGTGAAAGAGAAACAGGGGTGTCTAGAAACAAAAAAATAAATATTTACAGCTTAGCAGAAGAAATGGTTGCACTCATCCCTGCAGGTTCAGAGGGGCTTATATATCACCCCTATTTATTAGGTGAAAGGTCACCTTATTGGGATCCTTTCTTAAGATCCAGTTTTACAGGAGCAACAATGAATCATAGAAAACCTCATTTCCTAAGAGCTCTTATGGAAGGAGTCGCTTTTTCTTTAAAAGATTGTTATAGGGTCATTGAGGATATGAAACTTAAGGTTAAAGAATTTATTATAATAGGTGGAGGTTCTAGAAGTAATGTATGGTGTCAAATTGTCAGTGATGTCTTTTCGCATGACATAATCAAACCTTCGGTGAGTGATGCATCTTACGGAGCAGCCATTATTGCTGGAGTAGGGATAGGTTTATTTTCAGATTTGAAAGAAGCAGTAAAAAAGTGTAATAGAATTGAAAAGGTATATAGACCAAATAAGGAAAATTCTAATATTTATAAAAAGTTATTTAAAATATATTTAGAAATACATGATAGGTTGAAAGATATATATAGAAATTTAAATAATATTTTAAGGAGTAGTTGATGAATTTACATTTAAGGCATGACTCATACATGTTTGATATGATTCTTTTTGAATTACAGGACATAGTTGGTAGGGATTATGTTTCAACAAAAAGATCAGACAAGGAAGTTTACTCGATAGATTATTTTTGGGTTCCCGAAATGTGGCATGACAGACAGAAAGCTTATAATCTTTCTAATCTGGAAGCTGACTTTATTGTATATCCTGGTTCAACATTGGAAATATCTAGAATATTAAAAGTAGCTAATAGATATAAAATTCCTGTAACTGTATGGGGAGGGGGAAGTGGATCTCAAGGTGGAGCATTACCAGTACTAGGTGGAATAATAATAGATACTAAGAGATTAAATAAAATTAATAATATAGATTTTAATTAAATGACAGTTGAGACAGAAACAGTTATTATA
>JACIXO010000022.1 GCA_014360385.1 Actinomycetota bacterium
CATGGCGGTGGATTTTATTGGGAAGACCGGATGGCAATGGGCGAAAATTTCAAGAATAGAGTATTAATAGGAAGTGATGAGAGTAGTATTTTTGAAAAGGAGGGTATTTTTATTGGTATTTGCCCTGAGAATAAAGAAGCTTTCATAGACTATTATGGGTTGGTTGATCCTGGAGATCAAGAAGTGAAGATAGGAGATACTGTGATTTTTGGTTTTAGGTCACAGACGTTTGCAACACGTTGCGCAAATACTGCAGTTGTTAGAGGTATCAGGAGTGGCAATTATCTCTTAACTGGAGTATATGATCATTGCTGCTATAGGCTGGAGAGATGGCCATAAGCGGTAAGCTCCGGAAAATTTGAGTTTCTTATGAACCCTATGAAGGAGATTAAAGATATTAAAAAGGTCAAAGAGTACATTTGCTCCAATATTGACGGAGAAGGTGCTCTTAATTTTCTTCAGAAAGTGATTAGTATCCCCAGTGTCACTTCCAAGGAAAGAGAAGTTACGCTTGCTTTCTATGAGAAAATGAAGGAAATTGGTCTGGAGAATGTTATGCTTTTTGAGTTTGAGAAGGGCCGTCCCAATTTATACGGCAAGCTAGCGGGGAATGGTGTTGGCAAAAAGTTAATGCTTATTGGTCATACAGATGTGGTTTCATCTAAAGGGTGGCATGAGTATTGGAGAGGGACAAATAAAGAGAATCCCTATTCAGGGGCTATAATCGATGATGAGATATGGGGCAGAGGATCAGCAGACATGAAAGCTAGCCTGGTAGCATTTCTGTTTGCTATCAAGGCTATAAAAGATTCTGGCATTAGACTGAGAGGAGATGTAATTAATATCCTAGTTGGAGACGAGGAATCGGGTGAACCGAACAGTGGCTACTCAAAAGGAATCAAAGACGTGGTGGAGAAGATTAAGAACAATGAGATAGAGAGAGCAGACTTTGCTATATATGGGGAGCCCACATCTCTTAACATTTATACTACCCAGATGGGCTTTATAATCACAGATGTTAAAATAAGAGGAAGAAGTGCATATTTTGGAACTCCCTGGCTTGGTCTTGACGCATTAAAAGCGGGGCATACGTTATTGGGTAAGTTTTTCAATTATTCTAATAGGATTTGGGGTAAGAGAAAACATAGATTGTTGGGAAGGGCTTTTAATTTAGTAACCTCGGTTGACTCAGGAGGACCTATTGCTGTACCTGAGGAATTTACTATGAAGATGATTAGAAAGATTCTACCAGAAGAAAACCTTGATGAAGTTGCTAGAGAAATTGAAGAGGTTGTGAAATCAACAAAATTGCAAAAAGGCATCAGGGTTGAGGTTAAGTATACTGCTCCAAGGGATCATGGTTGTGGAGGAAAGCCAGCTGAAATTAACCCGGATCATGAGTATGTGAAGCTCTTTGAAAGGGTGATAAAAAAAGTAAAAAGGAGAACAAGTGTTATTAAGGGCGCACCTTTCTGGTCAGAAATATCCTTTCTAATTAACGAATTGGGCATACCTTCTGTCTATTTTGGGCCTGGCGATATCACTAATTGTCATACATTTTATGAGAGAGTCAAAGTTTCTGAGATAATTGACTCAATGAGGATTTTGGTAGAAATGATTGTAGAGTTCTGTGGTATCTAAGTAAAGTAGCTTATATTAAATTGTTATTCTTGGATTTTAATTTATCTTTGCAAATTATTGATAAGTACCAGAGGAGGAGATTTATGTATAAAATACTTCCCTTACCTAAAGAATTAAAAAAATATGATAAGAGAATTAATAGATTTAGGAAAGTGATAGTGAATTTGAAAAATTTGGGCGAACTTGCAAAACCACAAGCAGATGCTATTAGATGGATAACTTGCCAGAAGATGCGAAATTTCGAAGGCTTGGATATCGAGTTTGCTAATTACAATAGTGAAAGTTTTTGCGAAGAAGGGGCAGTACTATTTCTAAATTTGTTGCCCAGGCTTTCTCATAAAGTTGAAGACAATTTCTACAATGATTTGTTTTTGAAGCAGGGTTATGTTATAGAAATAAATAATGGAAAGGCAGATATACATTTTGAGTCACAGGCAGGTTTTATCCATGCACTCTCAAGCCTTAAACAAATTATATGCTTGGAGAATAAAGGCTTTTATACTATACCGGATCTATATATTCTTGATTACCCTGAAATCGAAGTGAGGTCTTTGTCAACAACTTTTGCCTGGTATGCAGGATATGGTAGAGTGGGTTTTGACATGCAACTCTGGGGTTTTGATGAATGGAAGGAATTTATAGATTTGTGTTCAGACTTTAAAATCAACCAGTTGAACATGTGTATGTATGGCTATTGGCCTTTTGAGTTTGAGGAGTATCCGGAAACTGTTTTCAGAGACTTTAGAATGAAAGTCTGGAACAAGGAGAGTAAAAATTGGATTGAGATCTCCTATACTCATCCCAATATCTATGAAGACTTCCTTCCTGGTCTTATAAAGTATGCTCATGATTTGTCGATAAATATTTATGCTTATGTTGGTCTTAACTCTTATAATGGTGGCTACTCGAATGTTTATAGAGACAGGAGAATGAAGCTACCAGAACATAGCAAATTTATAAATGATTTTGACACTTTGTGCTTGAGCCGCAAAGAGAATATAGAATACTTGAAAAAGTCTATGAAAAGGATTACAGAAATAGGCTTTGATGGGATAATATTTGAAGAAAGCGAAGAAGCCTTCTGGTTTTGCAATTGTAATGATTGCAAAAGTAAGTATTTAAGCGTAGCACCTACACCTGCAGAGGCAAAGCATTTAGCAAATTATGAGCTTTTAAAAATACTTTACAAAAGTATAAAAGAGAAGAATCCTGATTGCAGAGTAGGCCTCAGAGCCTGGAGAGAACCGCCGCTGGAAAAAGATATAGGGTATCTTGAGAAATGTAAGGCCAGCATACCTGAAGATATTGATATTTACTGGACACCAGGACTTTATGTGGGTGAAGAAGAATTTGAGAAATGGGTGGAAGTTTTTGGGAGAGACAGAATTTGTGCTAGAGATACAGAGTCTAATGGAGTTTCTGCTACCATGGGAAGACTGCTGAGGTTATTTAAGAGCAATGTGCTAAGACCTGACGAAGAGACAAATCAGCAATATCTTGAGAATGACATTATACAGCACAAAGGCTCTGCAAAGCTTAGATGTAAAGGAATAAATGGCTACTTATTTGAATTTTATGAATATTTTCTCACTTTCTTTGCTCATGCTAATTATGGCTGGGACTCAAGACTTAAAGCGGAAGAATTTTACAAGTATGCATTAGATAGTGTATTTGGGGAAAAGATCAGTGACGATGTCTTATATGTTTTGAAGAATATTTTGACTATACACGAAAGCCAGATTTCCATATTTAAGAGCAGTGTGTTCCCGTTCCTGAGGAATAAAGTTAGCGAAAGGGATACAAATAGAATAGAAAAAGCTATAAGTGATTGGGAGGTCATTTCTAGCAAGATTACAAAGATTAAAAAGTATTTAGAAGGCAACAGAAATTTACATGTTTACTCCAAGCATTTTGATAAATTGGAGAACACCAATAATAGAAACTTATATATTTATAATTTGTGTTTGAGTTCAATAAAATATGATAGTGCTGATACTTGGGAGGAGAAGCTAAAATACTTGAAAGAAATAGACTATTATAATGAGATGGATTTCAAGTTAATTAAAGAGATGTATTTTGATGTTAACCCTGTGGATGCATCAGGTGTGAAAGCTTGTATGTATCCCTATCATGAGATTAAAAGGGTGATAAATAATATACTGAATCCTGATAGAAGGGATGATAATCAAATCTATCTTGGAGTAGAAGCCCTGGGTTGGTTATGGCTATAGTAAGGGTTAATAGTTAGAGAAAATTGTCAGGGAGTGATGAAGATGGAGAAGTATATTATTTTAGGCTTTGATATGGAAAGTGATCTTGGGAGCTATTTAAAGAGTTATGACGGGATTACTAATGGTACGCATAAAATTTTGGAAATTTTGGAGAGATATAGTATTAAATCAACATTTTTTTTTACTGGTGAAGCAGCTTCTGAGAATGAAGATAAAGTGATTGAAATATTTAGATTAGGACATGAAGTAGGTTGCCATAGCTTAAAGCACGAAACTGTTGGAGAAGCCGGATTCAATATGCCTAACGATACTCCTATTCTTGAGGAGGAATTGGAGAATAGACTTAAAAAAAATATGGATATTATATTTAGATTAACAGGAGAATTTCCTGTTAGCTTTAGGGCGCCCAGACTGTGGCAGGGCCAAGCTCAGATTTTGGTTCTTGAGAAGCTTGGCTTCAGGGTTGATGCTTCTTATTCTGTTGCTAAGTATAAGACTCAAATTATTCCTTATCACCCATCTAAGGATAATTGGCTTGTTAGGGGGAGTATGAGCATACTAGAAATTCCAAATTTTGCCTTTTTAGATAGCGAGCATGACTATAGTAAATATTTTTGTAAAAATGATCAATGGCCTTTACTCAGACTTCTTGGTGCTGATTTTGTATTTAATAAAGTGAAATATGTAATAGAGAAGCAGAGTGAGTTAACTAATATTTGTGTTTTGCTTTTTTATCTACACCCATGGGAGTTTGTAAAAATGCCAGAAAAGTTTGAATATGATGAAGGAACTTTTTATTTTAAACCGGAGTTACACGAAAATTGTGGAGATACCATGGTTAGGGAGTTTGAGAAATATGTTAGAATGTCATTGGATAGCGGCTACATATTTGCTACCTGTAGAGAGTTTTGCAACATTTGGCTCGAGAAGTGTAAAGAAGTATAGTTATTAAAGTGAGTCTAATTCTAGTTTTTCAACTTATTCGCTAGACCCTCGTTTCTAAGCATTATAGGAGTTTGGTTAAGGTATGATTTTAGCACTTCTTGACAGGAAAAGAAGGCTACAAGACGGTATCTTCCTTCAGTAATACAGGGTAATGTAAAAAAATTGCACTAAGAGAAGGGTTTAAAAATAGTTGGGCCTGTCGAAGGAGTAATAAGGCTTGCGCTCCGTAACTTGTAAAGTGTCCTATTTCAGGTACTCTTTCTCTATGAATTATTTCGCACCAATTATCCCTTGTCTGTTTTTGTTTTAATCAGTTCTCCAATAGCTTATATTTCTTTTTTTGCTGTCTCAAGCTCATAGCAGGATTATTTGAACCATTTTGGAGTATTTGGTATATTGTTCTACATGATATATTAGGACTTGGAAACGAAAAATGGATTTTGGGAGATGTTTTTACTTTTTGGCCGGAAATGACCAGGGCAGGACACAATGGTCGTGAGAAGACTTGGTTGATGTAAAAAAACTAAAAGAATTATTAAAAGACGAGCCTTCATATCGTATAACGCAGGCTGAGAGGGCTATCTATAAAGACTTCGTCTCGGACTGGAGTCAGGTGACAACTTTGCCCCTACCACTAAGAGAGAGGCTTCAAAGTGAGCTACCATTAGATATTTCAGCTGAACTTTTGATATCAAGCAAGAAAGATACGCTAAAAGCTGTAATCACCTTGAAAGATGGATTTTCTATTGAATCAGTGCTCATGAGACACGCAGATAAAAAAAGAAGCAAGACTGGTGGAGGAAGCACAAGCACTAATAAAGAAATATACAAATGTACGAATGAAGATAAGGATAAAATTAAGCAAGAAGCGGTCCAGAAGTTCCGGAACACTGTGTGTGAATCTTCACAAATTGGTTGTCCTCTTAGTTGCCTTTTTTGTACGACAGGGAAACTTGAATTCAAGAGGAATTTAACAGCTGATGAGATTGTGGATCAGGTTTTGTTTTTCTCAAGATATCTTAAAGAAGAAGGGGCTTCTGTGAATAATGTTGTATTTATGGGAATGGGTGAACCTTTTCTAAATTATGATAATGTAATGAGTGCAGTAAGAATTCTAAATGATAAGAATAAATTCAATATTGGAGCACGTCATATTTCTATTTCAACATGCGGCATCCCTGAAAGAATTTATGACTTTGCAAAAGAAGGGTTACAAGTAAATCTAGCAATATCTCTTAATGCACCCAATGATGAAATTCGTTCAAGGCTTATGCCAATAAACAAAAGATATCCCATAGGGGAACTTCTGAAGACAGTTAAGTTTTATATAGAAAAAACAAATCGAAGGGTTATGTTTGAGTATGTAATGGTACAGGATTTAAATGATGCGCCTTCTCATGCGAAGGAGCTTGCCCGACTGGTAAAAGGACTTCTTTGTTTTGTTAATCTTATTCCCTGTAATGCTTCTCCATATAATTTTCTATGTCATAAGGGTAATTGGGATATTGTCTATTATAAAGGAAACAGGAACTATCAAGCTTGTCTTACTGATGATAAGTGGGGTGTAACAGAGAATGTAAAAAGTGTAGAGGGTAGAAGTAGCAGTAGTAAAAACGGGAGCATTAAAAAAAGTAAAAATTTCGAGAGTATTAATCTTGATAACCTTTTAAAACCATCGACCAGAAAAAGAATTTCTGAATTTAAAAAAATTCTAAGTGAGAGTGGTATTACAGTTACAGAACGGTTCAGGTTCGGTGTAGATATTAGAGGAGCTTGTGGTGAGCTTGTTTACAGGTTCAAAAAAGGCTAGAGAAAAAACTTACCAAGAATTTAAGATAGTAATAAAAAAATTATAAATAATTACGACAAATTAATTGATAATGATGAGACTATTATGAGACTATATAATGACAATATATGAGAATACTCATATTCATAGAATTACTTGTGATTCCAATTAAATAAAGCGGTTTTATATAAACGTTTGGAATTATATTGAAATCTTAATAGAGTTTTTTAAGAAGTCTTAACAAAAATCCGTATCCTTCTCTTTCTTCCTTTTTGTATACTGGTTTTAACTTTATCCCTGCAAGTTCTGAGGCGATTTCGAGAGCTTTTTCACTATTTCCAAGGTAATCTACAAGACCTAATTTAAGAGCCTCGTTTCCAAGATATGATTTACCCGAGGCTATATCTTCTAAGATTTTCTCATCTTCTATTTTCCTATTCTTTTATCTCTTCTATGAAGTATCTATTAAATGCATCAACCTGTTCTTCTATGAATTTTTTCTCTTTCTCTGTTAACTCAGAGTATGGAGAACCTATTCCCTTATATTCTCCTCTCATGAATGTATCAATTTTTATTCCAATTTTTTTTATAAGCTCTGTTAGGTCAATTCGCTCGGCTCTTGTTCCAATTCCACCGACACTACTCAGTGGATCTGCTACTATTTTGTTACAAGCTGATGCTATCCAGTATGCACCAGAGGTTCCATATTCACGTATTTGGGCAACTGATGGTTTTCCTAATTTTTTAATAGCATCTGCTATTTCCTTGCTTGCATAGGGAGTTCCGCCAGGTGAGTCTATCTCAAAGATAAAAGCCTTTATTTTTGAATTTCTGGAAATGTCTTTTATGTACCTTACGACTTCATCTGAAGATGTTGCTTCTCCTGTAAAAGGTAAGATTGGAAGTGGGCCTCTTGGAATTGAGCTTCCAGAAATTATAATTCCTTTTAATGGGATGATAACGGCTAATGCTTTTGCCACCTTTTCACCTCCGGATTCATAAAGTATAAAAGAGAGCTTATTATATGAAATTTTCTTTTGATTTTACATACTCCATAATTCTTCCTTTCAAATCAATGGCTTTAATTACACCATCTTCTTCAATTAAAGTAATAGAAGGTATACCTTCAACATTTTTTCTTTTTGTTAAATCTCTTTATTAAAACTTCCTGGGAAAATTTCGATCTGTTTTTAACCTCCCTGTCATGTTGCCTAATTTTTATGTTTACACACAAGACTATCAAATTATAACTGTTCATTTGCATATTATATAATGATTGAGTGAAATAGGGAAACTAATAAGTTATACTATGTGATATAGAATAATATCCCTTCTTCTAAATAATGTCCTCTCTGCTAGTTTATTGTTCATAAGTATTTTTATTGGAATTAAATTGTTGAGAAGAAAGATTTTAAATGTGTTATGATAATTAAGAAAATTAAGTTAATAAAAATTAGGAATTGTAATAACTTAATAGAATTAATTTAATAGAATAGGTGTATGATAGAAGTTTTTTGTTAGACATTCTATAAAAAGAAAAGATTAAAAATATAAAAATATTAAATTGTCAAAGATCGATATTTTAAAAAAAATATTTAATTGTTCCTTGAAAACTAAATAAGCTATCTAGCTAACAAGTATGGGAGTTTCCTGAAAAAATACTCTGCTGTCACAGTAAAAACTTCTGCTCTTAAGCATCGAATACATCATCTTTACAATCTTTACTGCTACTTTAATCAATGCTTTTTTGCCAGGCATTCCAGCTGATACTCTATCAAGGTAGTATTTCCTGAGCTGGCCATTATGCTTTATTGATGCAACACTTGATAAATATAGCATATACCTTAGCTCTTTAGGGCCAGCCTTAACTATATACGGGTTTTTCTTTTTATATTTTCCTGATTCAAATATCTTTGGGTAAAGCCCGATATAGGAAATAAGCTTTTTTGAGCTTGAAAACCTTGATACATCACCAATGCATGCAATAAAAGTGGCAATGGTTCCAAGTCCTATTCCCCTGATTGAATTTAGGATGTCAAAGTCACTCGGATAGCTATCTTTTGGAGCAAGTATCTCTTTTAGCTTATTCTCAATTATTTTAATTTTAGCTTCAAGGGATGAAATCTCATCAAGCTGCATAGATAGTGTCAGTCCTCTTGTCTGATAAGCTTTACCTGAATAGAAACTATCTTTGGCAGCATCAATTAGATCTTTTGCTTTATCATATCCAAAGTTACATCCCTGGTATTTCCTGAATATTTTGACAAGTTTTGATACTGAAGCGTGCGTAGCAATATGAACTGCGGTAGGGTAATTCTTCAGTACTTCAATCGATACTTTGGAGAATGGATGAGCTATAATGCCTGTGTATTCTGGAAATACAAGAGATAGCATAGAAAGAACGGATTTTTTGAGTCTTTTTACCCTGTCTTCAAAGGAATGCTTTACTCTTACAAGTTCTTTTAGGTTTAATGCTTCATCACTTGAGATAAACATCTTTTGAGCACCTTTATTTTTAGCAAGTTCTGCAACAGCTAAAGCATCAACTCTGTCAGTTTTAATCTTAGCTCCCATTGCCTGTCTGTATTTTTTTACCTGATAAGGATTTATGCATACTGACTGCATTTGTCTCTCTTTTAAGTAATTGCAAATAATATTTCCTCAGGACGGTATACTTTAAGACTATCAAGTATCTTGTCTATGCCTGATTTACTGTTTACAACAGTAGTTGGCCCAAGAATCTTAACTCCCTTAGCATTTATTGCAACATAGGTGCTTTTATCCTTGGATATATCTATTCCAACAAATATTTGTTCCATGGCAAAACTCCTTTCTCTAAATACTTTTTAGCTTAAAGGCAGTTTCTTGCGTATAACTAATTTGTAAAGCCTCGTTACTATTAGTACTCCATTTACAGAGCCCAAATCATTCTAATCATTACTAAGATTAGTTAAATTAAGCAAGAAAGCAAAAGTCTAAACTTAATTGGTCTACCATATTGTAGTAGCCAAAAGGAGGCAACAATTTGTCTTTCTGCCTAAAGCTTATTTAGTAAATATGAATAAATTTTAAAATATTAAATGTATAAAGAAAAATAGTTATCTTATTATACGAGGAGGTTTTTATGAATTTTAACTATCTATTTGATATCTCCTTTATAACGTCTTTTTTGGTTGAAGCTGGTTTACCTATTGGACTTGGCTTT
>JACIXO010000220.1 GCA_014360385.1 Actinomycetota bacterium
ATTTCCTCAATCAAAGCTTCTCTTAAAGCTTCTCTATACTCAATCTCTCTCATACTGGTACCTCCTAATCTCTCATCTGGTCCCTCCTAAATATCCTTCAATTGATAGGACAACAATTTATTTATAAGTTTTAATGCTCTGTGCCTTTTTATACTCTGTGCCCGCTACTTTAAGATTCTCTTACTCTAGGCCTTCTACTTTAAGCCTCCCTTATCTCTTCCAAAAACCTTTCAAGCTCAGGTTCAGGACTTTCCTCAGCAAATTTAACTGCCTCATCTATCCTTTTCTGGATGTCTCTTTCTATTTCCTCTATATCACTTCTGGTAATTACTTTCTCCTTAAGTAGCCTATTTTCCAGAACCAAAATTGGATCTTTTTCTTTTTTATAGTATTCTACCTCTTTTTTTCCCCTATACTCTGCTGGGTCATTTGGATGATGCCCATAAAAACGATATGTTTTAGCCTCAATAAGAGAAGGACCTTTACCAGCTCTTGCAGCTTCTACTGCTTTTTTTGCAATCTTGTAAACCTCGATTACATCACTTCCGTCTACTGTATACCCTGGCATATTATAAGCTAAACTCCTGTCTGCAATGTTTTCACAGGCTGTAGAATCTTTAACACACATGGAGATTGCATACAAATTATTTTCGCAAACGTATATGACAGGAAGTTTATATATAGAGGCCATATTTAAAGACTCATGGAACACTCCGTTATTTGCTGCACCATCACCAAAAAAGCATACAACCACTCTCCCTTTTCCTTCCATCTTACAGCTAAATCCAGCACCGACAGATATTGGTATTCCTCCACCTACTATACCATTGGCACCTAGCATCCCTAGTTCTGTATCTGCAATATGCATTGAGCCACCTCTCCCTTTACAGTAACCCGTGCTTTTGCCAAATAGTTCAGCCATCATTTTACCTAAATCTGCGCCCTTTGCTATACAGTGTCCATGGCCTCTATGAGTAGAGACTAAGTAGTCTTTCACGCCTATAGCCATACATACTCCTACTGCAACTGCTTCTTCCCCTATATAAGGATGAAGATATCCCCAAATTTTAGCTTGCTGGTAAAGTTGAATGCATCTCTCTTCAAATCTTCTAATTTCAATTATTTTCTTAAGCATCTCAACCTGTATTTCTTTAGTTAAATTCTCATTAAGTACTGTCATCTTGTCATAATTTTCTTTTTTTGATAGGCTCTTCATTTCCTACTCCTCCTCCCTAACAGCCACTAGACTATTCCACGCACATTGTTTGTATTGTATTTAAGAAACGATGTTACCCATACCATATATTATTTTGAATATTATGCTATATACTAACCTTTCTCATGTTGCACAAATTATTGCACAAATGCAATTAAAACAAAAGACTTATAATACCTAATTTCTGACTCATTTCTTATTACTGATTTCCTTTGTTAACTCCTATGGGAGAGCTTCAATATTCTTTCAGCTGCCTTGCTATCAGTCACCAATATGTTGACATACCTTCCTCTAATTGCACCCAGAATAGCTTCGGCCTTAAGTTCCCCTCCTGCTACACCCAAAGAATAAGGAATTTTAAGCAAATCATCTATTGGCATGGCAATCAATCTTTTATTTAGACTGCTATTACACATCTTTCCTTCAATATCAAAAAAGTGAGAAAGAATATCGCCCACAGCCCTGCTTTCCTTTAGCGATTTTAAGTCCTCCTGTGATATAGACCCTGTCTCTATTAGAGTAGAAACAATCCTGGGATACAATGCTCCAATTCCCACAATAGCAATTGTTACTCTGTCAAAATACTCAAACGTTTTCTTAATCGACGTCTCCTTTAAGAGCAAATCCTTTGTATTCTCAGAATCAACTACAGCAGGAGCAAATAGTAGATGAGGCTCTGTACCAAATCTCGAGGCAAATCTTCTAGCAACATCATGACAGTTTATATTCACAGAAATATAATGACTTCCACCAGTTATTTGAACTACTTCTACTTTTTTATTTATTCTAGAAGGAAGGTGGTTTATTACCTCATTTACAGTAGTGCCCCATGAAACTCCTATTACATCTCCGTCTTTTATTATTTCTAAAAGATAACCTGCTGCAGCCTGGCCGAGTTTTGATTTTAGTTCAACGTCTGATAAGCCATAATTTTCGACCACTAATGCTCTTTTAAGATCAAACCTCTTCTCTAATTCTTCTTCAAGATTAGACACACTTGCAGTAGGGTCAATAATATTTATTTGAACAATTCCTAAACCAATGGCTTTCTTTAAAATTCTATTTACCTGATATTTAGAAATCTTAAGCTTTTTTGCAATTTTATCCTGGGTCAGGTTATCTTTGTAGTATAAATTACAGACTTTAACCATTAATCTCGTATCATAACTCATTTTAACTTCTCATCCACATTTGAAAGTTTTTTATTAGAATCTTAACAACCTGAAATAAAAACCTAAAGATTTTCAAGCTCTTCTATCTTTCTAACCTTATCAACTGTTCCGCCAGTCCGCTCTATTGCCAACCATACCTTCAAAATTTCCTGGGCCAAAGCCTTTCCTATTATTAAAGAACCCATAGTAAGGATCTGACAGTCATTTGAAAGAATAGATCTTTGTGCTGAATAGATATCATGGCATACTGCAGCTCTTATTCCTCTAAATTTATTTGCACATATCGCCATTCCTATACCTGTTCCACAAATAAGTATTCCTCTATCAAAGTTACCATTTTGTACCTCAGGGACTAACTTTCGAGCTATATCAGGATAATCTACAGGCTCTGGGGTTTCTACCCCAAAATCCTTGTACTCTATTCCCTCTTTCTCAAGCACCTCTATCAGGTGTCTTTTCCTTTCAAGTCCTAAATGGTCAGAGCCAATAGCTATTTTCATCATTCCTCCTTTTTAATCATTCCTCCTTTTTGAAAACTTGCTATTTAAGTTATTTGTCCTGATTC
>JACIXO010000221.1 GCA_014360385.1 Actinomycetota bacterium
TCGGTAGAAATTCTGGGAATCCCCTCGATTTCAATGGGTATGTCTACTGTCGAAACATTGGATGATATACTTAAAATACCTGGAATGTCAGGTAAAAGACCTCTAGAAGAAGTACACAATGGAGCCACCAGGACTTTCGGGATACCAGAGGAAGGAGAAATTTCTTTAGGTATAGAAGTTCTTAGAGAATCCAGGCCAGAGAAGAATTTGTACAAGAAAATTGTAGTAAGCAAAAACAGGATAATTGGAGTTATCCTGGTCGGCAACATAGAAAGAGCAGGAATATACGCTGGTCTTATAAAAAGCAGGATAGATATATCGTCTATTAAGGAGAACTTACTTAGAGAAGATTTTGGAATAATTCAGCTTCCTTCTGAATATAGAAAACACCTTGTGGTGGGGGAGGGTATTGAGGTATGAATTCTGGTGTAAATCCAGATTTGAGAGGTGCTTATATCTATACTATTGACTCCGCGGGCCTGGATTATAAAACACTAAATTTTAGGATAAGAGAGCTTTTAAAAGAGTTTGGAGAGAAGATTTGTAGTGGCGCTTCTCCTGGTGTTTCTGGCTCTAAATTTGCTTCAGATACAAGCATGGAGGAGGGCTTAGGCTTCGGCTCTGAGGTGTACTTAAAGATTGTCCTTAAAAATGTGCTGGGGCAGAGATATATTGGAGATGGACTAAGGCAGAGGGTAAGAATTGAAGTAGAGGGGGTTCCAGGAAATGATCTTGGAGCTTTTATGGATGGAGCCTTAATAGAAGTTTTTGGAAATGCCCAGGACGGAGTTGGGAATACTATGAATTCCGGCAAAATTATAGTTCACGGAGATGCAGGAGATATAGTTGGTCATTCGATGCGGGGTGGAGAAATCTATATAAAAGGGGACATTGGCTATAGAGGTGGGATTCATATGAAGTCATATCTTGAAAAAGTTCCAGTCATTGTGATAGGTGGAAGCGCTGGGGACTTTCTTGGAGAATATATGGCAGGGGGCATTATCATTGTCCTTGGCATAGGAAATAAAAAGCCTTCTACTGTTTGGTTTGGTCCTACCTCGAACTCGATTGTAGGTTATCATGTTGGTACTGGCATGCATGGAGGAAGAATATATATAAGAGGCTCAAAGGATACAGTTGAGGATTATAGGTTAGGAAAGGAAGCTAGAAAGGTAGACCTTGATGAAGAAGATAGAAAGATTCTCTCACTTTATATAGGAAACTTTTGTAAATACTTTGGAATGGCAGAGAAAGATATTGTTCCTTCTTGCCACAAATTTGTTAAATTAGTTCCCTCAACATACCGTCCCTATGGTAAGCTCTATGCTTACTGAAGTTGTATCCTACTCTTCTATGTCTTCTTTGATTTATCTCATTTACATTGCTTATCTCCTGACTTTGTCAGTTAGTCCCCATTTTACCGCCTAAAATCACCAAATTTAAGCACAAAATAGATAAATTTTGCCTAAATTTCTAAAAAAGGTGGTGGCAATAATTATTGAATATTTATCGATTTAGCCTTTTTTTAGAATTTTGGTGGTATAATTTGGCTATGTTTATAAAAATTACAAAGTCGGGTAAATACAAGTACTGCCAGGTTGTTAAGTCATTTAAAAAAGATGGGGTTACAATGCATAAAAAGTACTTTTTTAATTTAGGTAGACTTGATATTATACAGAATAGTCCTAGCTTTTCTAACTTTGAAAAAAACTTCTTTTACTATCAAAAGCACAAGAGGCACTAAACTTAGACAGTGTATAAGAAGCAGAAATACAAAACTGGGGATATGTTGTATATAAGAAAATATGGAATGATTTTTGTCTTGATGAAATATTATCATCTATAGCTTCTAAAACCAAAATAAAATACTCACTTTTAGATACATCTTTTCTTATGACAATATCACATCTACTTAGACCTTCATCAAAGCTTGCCTGCTACAGTAGCCAACATAAATATACAGGTCTTTGCCCTGTAGAGCTAAATGATATTTACAGAAGCCTAGATATACTTGCTGAATCTAAAAAAAAATTGAAAAAGAATTATTTTACATAAATAGAAATATATTTAATTTAAGTGTAGATATTGTATTTTATGATGTAACCACTTTTTCATTTTCATCAGTTATTGCTGATAGCTTAAAAGACTTTGGATATTCAAAGGAAGGAAAACCCGGAAAAGTACAGGTTGTAATGGGTCTACTTATTGACTTATATGGAAGACCAATTGGTTATGATCTTTTTCCTGGAAATACATTTGATGGAAAAACACTACTAGCTGTCCTTGATAAGCTTGAAAAGTGCTTTGGGATGAGAAAAGTAATAATAATTGCAGAGGTAAAGGTATTACCTCTAAAATTAATCTAAAAGATATAATAGATAGAGGATATTCATATATATTTGCATATAAACTAAAGCAAGCACCAGATAGAATAAAGGAGACAGCCTTTTCTGGTGGTTATATAGATATAGAAAGTTATGATGAAAAATTAAGATATAAGGTAGTAGACTATACACATAGCTTTTATTACGGTTCTAAAAAGATAAATCTTTCCCAGAAAATAATAATAACCTATTCAGATTCTAGAGCAAAAAGGATGCTGCCGAAAGACAAAGAGCCATAGAAAAAGCAAAAGATATGCTTTTAGATACCTCAAAAATAAAAGCATCAAATAAAAGAGGAGCTAAAAAATACATAGCCCAGGAAGGCCAAAATATAAATTATTTTTAGATGAAGCTAAAATAAAATATGATGAAAAGTTTGATGGATACTATGCAATTGCTACAAATGAAGATTGTATAAGTTCAAAAGATGTAATATCCGCATATCATAACTTATGGAAAATTGAGCAGTCATTTAGAATAATGAAATCAACTCTTGAAGTAGAGCCTATATTTATATGGACACCAAAAAGAATAGCTGGTCATTTTGTAATATGCTTCCTG
>JACIXO010000222.1 GCA_014360385.1 Actinomycetota bacterium
AAATGATGGCTTTGACATAGCTATAGGCTCTAAAGGCTTGAGAGAATCGATGGTTATAAAACCAAGGTTAATACGATGGTATGTAGGGAGGATTTTTAACTTTCTGGTTAGAAAATTTATGGGCTTGAATTATATGGACACCCAATGCGGCTTTAAATGCTTTGATAGAAATTCGGCTGATTTAATTTTTCCTCTTCTTAAAATTAATGATTATAGCTTTGACGTTGAGATATTATATCTTGCCAAAAAATTGAATCTTAAAGTAAAGGAAGTTCCTGTTCGTTGTATAAATTACCAGGGTTCCAGGGTAAACGTAATAAAGGATTCAATAAAAATGCTTTTCAGTATAACTAAGATAAAAAGAATTCATCAGGATTCCAATGAGAGGTTTGGCTTGGTTGAAAAAAGAGGAAGGTGAATTCTGACAAAGCCTAGGGTGCCTGGTACAGAAAATAAGGATCATAGCTATTCTCGGGGATATTGGTCAGTTTTGTAAGATTAGAACCATCAAGGTTAACAATAAATATTCCCATTTGATTGTCAATGTTTGCCTCAAAGGTTACGTATTTATTATCAGGAGAAATATCAGAATGCCTGCAGTTTTTAAGAGACCCGCTAATCTTTTTTATGTTTTCTCCATTTATGTCCATAGTGTATAAGGAATCATTATCACTAAAAACAATTACTTTTCCATCAATGGAAATTGCAGGGACTCTTTTTCTCATCTTTTCATCTGATATTCTTTTAATATTTTTTCCGTCATGATCCATTATATACAGGTCTTCATTTCCAGGTGTTCCGGATTCATAAATAATTTTATATTCATAAGGATGACCGCAAGGGTGCCAGTCATCTGCATTTGGATTAAATGTTAACTGCTTCATATTGCTTCCATCACTGTTTATTCTGAATATTTCCCAGCTCCCATCTATATATCCTTCGAAGTAAATAAATTTACCGTCGAAAGACCAGCTGGGAAATCCACTCCGCCATGGATTCTTAGTAATTTGTCTTTTATTTTTACCATCCCAATCCATTACCACTATCTGCCATATACCATCAATGTCAGAAGTATAGGCTATTTTTTTACCATCCGGGGAGACTGAAGGATACATATCGTTGCCAGGATGGTCTGTTAGCTGGGTGAGCTCTGTTCCATCAATGTTTATACTAAATATATCTTCATTACCATTTTTTGTTGAGGTAAATACTATTTTTTTAATGGAGTATTCTATATCCAGAGGTAGAGTAATTCCTCCTTCTAATCTTTTTCTGCTTATAGCCCAGCCTCCTATTTCAATTTTTGAGGTGTTGTAGTTTTCCCTTAGATTTGTCTCCACAGAAATTATTGATTTTGTTTCTTTTTGTTCACCTTCAATTTTTACTTCTCTAACTACTAACTGATACTCACCTGTGGTGGAGTAAGCATAGACATAGAATGAATGTGTGGTTCCTGGTTCAAGACCACTTACGTTGTACACAAATGAATATCCTGTATTAGTGAAGTTCTCATTGTTTAGCACTTTAGCAACATCTGGCCTTTCCAGTCCATATTCTGCTTCGCCTAAAAACTTTCCAAAGTTTTTAGGCCCATCTAGGTATATTTCAACTTTATTGATTCCAGGGTTTTCAGGGGTACTTATGTTTCCAGCCCATCCTGATATGCGGATATCTCCACTAACGGTAGCATCGGGTTTTGGTCCATCAACGTATAGTTTAATATTTTCTTGAGTATTAAGTTCTCCTGGGATTTTTATTTCCTCCCTTATATAGTCCCAGCCATGTTCTGGAATGAATGTGTATATGTAAAGATAATGGATTGAGCCGGGTTCAAAAATATATTGGTTGTTTTCCCATAAGAGTCTGTATCCGGATTGTGCAAAGCTTTCTCCATATATTGATTTAGCCTTTTCTGAATAAAGTCCATACTCTGCTTCACCAAGGAATATACCGTTTTCACGAGTGCCATCTAAATAAATCTCAATTTTAGCTATATCTTCAGAGGATTCTTCAACTTGTGAAGAAGTTTCCTCTACCTCTTCAGTGGGGATGGTTGTTTCTTCTTGATTGGATATTTCGGTAGAAGGTTCTATATCACTAGATACCTTTTTAACTATTTTAGCTATTGAAAGTAAAAAAAAGAGGCTTGCTATTAGGAGTAGTATTACAAGTATTGTGGTTATTGCTCTCATATCCTGATTCGAGATTTAATATTATTGATAATAATAGATACTTGTAGGTGTTCTATTTTTCTAAAAAGTACTTTTTGGAAAATGCACTTTTTTATAGTTCAATTGATTTAATAAATTAGCCATAAAAGCATGCTAAAAGTACCTGGACTAATAGGATATAATATCAAAGAAATATATGCAAGGGTAAAAGATATGGAAGGATAGGCTTAGAAATTAGCATTATTTGGAGATTTAGGTTAAAATTTTGGTCATATTAAAGGGAAATATCTTTAGGATGAAAAAATGGATCAAGGTGGCAAAAAGGATGTAAAAAGAATAGCACTAAGAGTAGCAAATATTATAGTTGCTGTAGGGTTAGGAGGCTTTTTAGTTTATTATCTTCTAAGCAAGATTAGAGTTGGGGATATAAAAGAAGCTTTTCTGGGCATGTATATCCCTTCACTTATTTTATTTATCATTATTAACTTTTCAGACACTTTTTTTAGAGCGTATAGATACCATATTCTTGTGGGCTCCCCCAGAGCACGAATGGGTGATATGTTTTTTACCAGTCTTGTCAGAAATGCCTTCAATATGATTCTACCTGCCAGGACTGGGGAGTTATCTTATGTTTACGTCTTAAATAGAAAGTTTAAGTTTCCTGTGGAGGTGGGAGTATCTACTCTTATTGTAGCTTTGATTTTTGATTTAGTAATTGTTTTTTCTCTCGTAGTACTCTCAATTATAGTTGTTGGTATCAA
>JACIXO010000223.1 GCA_014360385.1 Actinomycetota bacterium
TCCTGCAACCACTCAAAAAAGGAAAAACACTAACAATTGTAAATATTATCACGAGAAAAATCAGAAAGTATTTTCCATTCTTTTGTAGAAACATTTTCTTTGAAAACCCTGCAAACTGCAAAAAATACCAAATTTAACCCAAATTTAACCCAACTTAACACCTAACTTTAACACCTAACTTAATATAACTTAAACACTTTTTCTAAATAATCAAAAATCTTAAGAATTTCCTTATCCAACCTTTCCCTATAGTTTATATTGATACCCAAAACCTCCTTCAAATCATCCACAGTATCCACTCTTTTCTGCGATTTTTCTTCTTCAATACAACCAAGAATAGTTTTAATCACACTTCTTGAGGTTGAACTACAGTTGTATCCACCCTCAAGAACTAACCCCAGTTTCCCACCACAGTGAATTCGGCTCATATATGAGATAAGATATGCAATTTTAAAGTATGAGCTGTCATTAAGTCTCATCAATGAAAGAGGGTCATCGGTATGAGCATCATACCCGGCACTTACAAGTATTAGTTCAGGTCCAAATCTCTCAATAAGTGGCATAATTATGTCTATAATAGCTAAGATATAAGCCTCTTCCCCAGTGTAAGCAGGAAAAGGAAAATTTAGATTAAATCCCTTTCCATCTCCTATTCCAATCTCATCATAAAAACCACTTCCAGGGTAGTGAGGATATTGATGAAAAGAAATATAGAAAATACTAGGATCCTCATAAAATATGTCCTGGGTTCCATTTCCATGATGAACATCGAAATCTATAATAGCCACTTTCTTTACACCATACCGAACCTGCGCATACCTTGCACTAAGCGCTACATTATTGAATATGCAAAACCCGCTTCCCCTGCCTTTAAAAGCATGATGGCCAGGAGGTCTTACCAGAGAAAAATATTTTCTGGCCTTAAGGCCTTCTCTGGCCAGGCCTGCTCTGGTCTCAGCGTTGCTGGCCAGTACCAGATCCAGACCCTTAAAGCATCCGCCTGCAGCAAGAAGGGCACATTCATAAGTATATCTAGATACCACAGTATCCATGTCAAGATAGAAATATCCTTCCCTATTGGAGAGAGATTTTATACTTTCGAGATAATCCGGGTCATGGACAAGCTCCACTGTAGCTTCATCAGAGAAATAAGGCTTTTCAAACACAAGATCGTCTTTTATGTCAGATTCGTATATAGCCTCAACAATTGAAATAAGCCTCTGAGGATTTTCAGGATGGGAAGGACCGGTGTCATGTTTTAGATAAAAATCATCATAAATTATATATATTGCCATAACTCGTCTGAATGTATAATCGTTTACTCACCCTCTTTTAAAAATTCCAGAATTGCTTCAGAGATACATTTGCTTATACTCTTTTGGTACTCTGTGTTTTTTAGTCTCTCTTTCTCATCTGGATTGGATATAAAACCGGGCTCAACCAAGAGAGAAGTCATGGTTGTTTCTCTCAAAATGGCATAATTTGCTCCATGCACTCCACAATCTAGAACACCCAGGTTTTTTACAATTTTGTCCTGAATAAGATTGGCAATTTCTTTACCAGCTATGGAATAGGATTTTAATCCTTTAAAATAAAAACAACTACAACCATTTGCATCTTTGTCAACAGAATAATTTAAGTTAATACTTATCAAAATGTCGCCATCACTTTTGTTAGCAAAATTAATCCTGTCAAAAAGGAAAAGACTCTGGCTTTCATCCTCACCTACTGTAACTACACATTTTATCCCATTTTCAGAGAGAATTTCTTTGCAAAAATTGATAATGCTTTTTAGAATATAAATTTTTTCAGCAAAATATTCCTCGCCATTTTGAATATCATTAATTTCTTCCCCATAATCCAGTATAACCTTGACTTTCTCCAATCTTTTTCTTTCACCATACTTACTTATAAGCGGAAAATTGGAACTCTTTTTACTGGTGATTATTCTCTGCAAACTCTTAAGGCATTTTAGCGTCTCCTCTCCTACCATACCATCACCAGAAATATTCATGTTTCTCTGAAACTCAATAACAGCTTTCTGTGTTTTTCTGCAAAAAATACCATTTTCATTGTAAGGATAAAACCCCAAAGTCTTGAGCCAGAGCTGGAGAGTTTTCACGTCATCACCTCTAAAAGGAGGCTCTTTAAGATATAATAGTCGGTCTCCAATTTTGTAACCAGCTCCAACAAGTTCCTGCCACGTCTCCCAGTCAACCACACCAGAGACCACTAAACCCCTGTCCTGTTGAAATTTTTTAACTGCATTTTCGGTCTCAGGGCCAAAAACTCCATCGACATCTCTATCACCAAGACTATATCCAAGTAATTTAAGCCTCCTCTGGATATCTACTACCTTTTCTCCAGAAAAACCTTTCTTTATAACCTCTGCAATTTCCGTACCAGGTTTAGTTTCCATTTACCCAACCGATTTAGCTAAGATTCTAATTAGTGCATACTAAATACTAAATATAAGTAGTTCAATATTTTTCAATATTTTTCAATATCGCTATTTTTATCGCTATTTTATTGCTTCTCTTCTAAGAATCTCCCAGCATAAATAGCTGCTATCGCCCCATCAGAAACAGCAGTAACTACCTGGCGAAGAGGTGTATTTCTTACATCGCCAACAGCGAAAATTCCAGGGAATGAAGTCTCCATGCTTGAATTAGTGACCACAAAACCTTTTTCGTCTAAATCCACCAGCTCTTCCACAAGATCCGAGTTAGGAGTAAGACCAACATATTCAAAAACCCCATCAATTTTCATCTCAAAAGTATTACCATCTTTTTTATTTTTAATAACAATGCTCTCGACTCTGTCTCCTCCCAAAAATTCTACTATTTCTGAACTCCACAAGAAGCTAATCTTTTCGTTATTGAATGCTCTCTCCTGCAAAATCTTTACTGCCCTTAGTTCATCTCTT
>JACIXO010000224.1 GCA_014360385.1 Actinomycetota bacterium
TACGAAATCTTCTATAAGAACTTATATAAAAACTTATATAAAGGTAACCAGGTTATACCATCCATAACCAGGTTAAAAAACATTAAAAAAGATTTATAAATCAACAATGCATGCTACACTTTACAACGAGGATGAGGGTTATAAAACATTAAAGAAGATTTATAAATCCGTAGGAAGAGTAAATAGATAGCGAAGTAACAGCTGACACTATAGAACCCATTATTACTTGCATGGTAGTGTGTCTTTCAACTTTAACTCGGGTCCATCCTACAAGAGGAATAAGAGCTAGAAGAAATAAAGCCTTTCTTCCTAGAAGAACACAAAATGTTATAACTACAAAGGTAATCCAGCTTGTATGAAAACTGATTTTCCAGAAAAATGTAATTACAGTCAAAATAAGGGTAGAAATTACATATATTACAAACATGGATCTCAGAAATAAAGGTGCACCAAACATATACAAGACTATATAACCCAATATATAGCTCACATTTGTTACAATAAGGGGTTTTATTCTATCTTCTCTGTTTGGAACATGAATATCATCAATCCTGTTACTTCTCAGTAAAAAGAGCACGTAAAGATTGGGAATCAATAACCCAAATAATATACACAGGGAAGCCCACTTTAAAGTAGCAAATGCATTCCCTGTAACAATAAAACAAATAAGGAGAAAAATAGGGATTGATATATAAGAACCGTCAAAAATATAAGATACTATTCTGGCAAACTTTTTCACCAATCTTAATCCAGTCTCTCGTCATTAAATAAGCTTCTGTTTACTTGCACATCTTCTTCATCTGGTGAGACAGAATTATAGCTTCAGCTACTTCTCTCATAGATTTTCTATTATCCATAGCGAATTTCTGAATCTTTCTAAAAGCTTCCTCTTCTGTAAGATTCTGTTCTTTCATTAATATACCTTTAGCTCTTTCAACTGCTTTCCTGGTCTCAAGCTCTTCTCTTATTAGCTTTGACTCAACCATAAGTCTTGCATTCTCAATAACAATTGCTGCCTGGTCAGCCACTGTTCTTAAGATATTTATCTCATATTCACTAAAATGATGAGGCCTGGAGGTATAGACATTTAATACTCCTATAACTTTCCCTTTCACATGAAGAGGAACACAAAGAAGAGAAGCTAAACCCTCTTTTCGGGCAATATCTTTATACTTATAAACTTCATCCTCAAGAACATTATATACTGCAACTGGCTTATTCTCTAAAGCTGCTTTTCCTGCTATCCCCTCGCCTAGTTTAAGGGGATTCTTATTAATATACTCCCTGCTGATACTCTGGGTAGCTTTTATGGTAAGTTCCTGCTTTTTGGGATCTAGCAACATTATCGAGCAAATTTTAGATTTCATTACCTCTGCAGTAACCGTAACAATAAGTTTAAGTATGTCCTCAAGGTAGAGATCGGAAGTTATAGCCTCCCCAATCTTGGATAGTGCTTCTATTACATCCTTAGCACTCTCGAATTTTTCTTCGCTATCCAACTTTTCTTCTCTATTATTATTTTTCTGATCCATATGATACCCAATCTAATAGGTCAAAGATAGCATTGTAAATAAAGACACACATAAACTTTTTCTCAAGAAAGTTCGGGACGTTGTTCCTCCGTCTTTTAATCCCGGGAATCATTAGGCAAATTATATTACATTAAATTCCAAATTTGTACAAAAAGCCTTATAATTAAAAAAATTTAGAAGTCTTAAACCTTAGAATACAATTTAGAACACAGGAAAGAGTAAGTATATGTAGAAAATATAGAAAAAAGAAACATACATCCTAGAAGTCACAGTAAGGGTTTTGTAAGAATCAAAATACCAGTTAGAGTTAATTAAAAAGAAAAGAAAATAAAAGAAAAAAGAAATTAGATTTTTTACAAAGAAGGTAGAACAAAGAAGGCAGGGGAATTGCTAGCCGAAGAGAGAAGAGAATATATATTAAATCTTGTAAAAAAAACAGGGAGTGTTAAGGCTATAGAGATAGCCAAGACTCTGGGTGTCTCTGAAACCACCATTAGAAGAGACCTAAATAAGCTTGCCAGAAAGAAATTGGTAAGAAGAACTCATGGCGGAGCAATGAACATTATACCTGTAGGCCATGAAATGAAATTCGATGTCCAGAAAGAAAAATTCATTGAGGAAAAGAAGAGAATTGCACTGGCAGCATCGAAACTTATAGATGAAGGAGATGTAATACTCATTGAGGCAGGGACTACAGGCTTTCAGACAGCTCTAAATATAACCAATAAAAAAGAGTTAACTATTATCACGAATAGTTGTGATATTGCTTCTGTTATTGGCAAAACTAATCCGGATTATAAAATCATATTGAGTGGAGGAATCCTAAAGACTGACACCCATTCACTGGTTGGTCCAATTGCTGAGTTTGCCTTTAAAAACTTAAATGTAGACAAAGCATTTATCGGAATAACAGGCATAGACCTAAAAAAAGGAGTTACTGCAGCAGACCCAATAGAAGCTCAAACTAAAAAATATATAATAGAAAGTGCTGAGAAAGTCGTAGCACTTTGTGATCACTCCAAAATTGGTCATGTTTCCATGAACTTTGTGGCGTCTCTGGAAGAAATAGATATTTTTATCACTGATAGCGAAGCTGATAAAAGCTTTGTACAAAAATTGCAAGAAATTGGGATAGAAGTGATAGTAGCATCGTAGCATAATAGACTTAGCTTAGCCTCAAACCAGTATGAAAGAAGGATAACTTATAGTCAGTAGAAGAGGAGCATAATGGCACATATAACTAACTCTTTATAACTAACTTATGAAGCCTTCCCAGAATCCCCGTAACCAAAAACCTGGTGGGATTCTATCACCCAATTATATTGCTTAAGACTATAACAGCCAACAGCTCTGAACTCGGGTATT
>JACIXO010000225.1 GCA_014360385.1 Actinomycetota bacterium
CCATTTCAAGGGTTATACCAAAGCTGTTCAAAACCCTAGCCGCTACACCTTCACCTTCTCTGAGAAGCCCCAACAAAATGTGTTCCGTTCCGATATAGTTGTGACCCATCTGAAGAGCTTCCCTTAAAGAAAGTTCAAGAACTTTCTTGGCTCTTGGAGTAAATGGAATATGCTCATAAGTCTCGCTTGAGCCTTCAGTCACTGCATCTTTTACTGCTGCTCTTATCTCCTCGAGAGAGACTCCAAGTTCAATCAACACTCTGCTGGCTATGCCTTCTTTTTCATCAATCAGACCAAGTAAAAGATGCTCGGTGCCTATGTAATTCTGTTTCAGGAATCGAGCTTCATCCTGAGCCCTTACAACTACCTTTCTGGCTCTCTCAGTGAACCTCTCAAACAATTTAATCACCTTTTAAAATCTTTTTCCTTATCAAAGAAGCTCTTGCCAAATCTATCTCATCCTCGGTTGGTTTGTCAGTCCTTTTCAAGTTGACCACTATATTACAATCACCTATAAAGCTAACTAGCTCATAGAGATTGAACTTCTTAACATTGTCCACTAGATTGAGATCAACTCCCAATTTGATCACTGACAAAAGCTCAAGTGCTTCCTCAAAAGATAGCATCCTAGCATACTTAAGCATTCCATATGACCTGTATATACCATCCTCCAGGCTTATGAGATTGTTTTTCTTTAGCTCTTGTCTTGCCCTTTCCTCACTATCAATTATATTTAAGCAAATTGCTTGCATTTCTTCAACCATGCTATCCTCGCTCTTGCCAAGCGTAACCTGGTTAAAAATCTGAAACAAGTTTCCGACAACCTCAGAATTTTCTCCATAGTATCCTCTTACCCCATAGCCTAATTTGTTAATAGTTTTAATAAAATCATCCATCTCAGAACTTATTACTAACCCTGGAAGATGAGCAATCACAGAAATTCTGAGACCAGTCCCCAGGTTAGTAGGGCATGAAGTGAGGTAGCCTAGATGCCTGTCAAAAGCAAAATTTAAAGCTTTTTCCAGCCTTCTTTCAATCTTCATCACTTCCTTGACAGGTTTCTTAATATCAAAACCTGGAACTACACATTGGATTCTTAAGTGGTCCTCTTCGTTTATCATTATCGAGACCACCTTTTTAAAATTGCCAGGAGTATCGCTTTTACCATTGAATATATTGCCACCTACAAGTATCCCCTTACCTGCCATTCTATAACCCATCTCAGGGCTCATCACATGTCTCTCCACTAAAAAGTCTCTCAAAACTTTTGGTAACTTTTTAATAGCATAAAATCTGTATCCTTTAAACCCTGGTACCTGGGTTGCCACATTTCTTACCAGATTTAAGATATAGTTCTTCTCGTCTTCTCCACTTATGCTATTGAACTTGAGCCCGGAGATATTTCTTGCCAACCTTGCTCTACTGGTCAGGATAATGTTGTTTCTATTCCTCTGTTTTTCCCTGATTTCAGATTCAGCTAATAAAGATAGATTCTTATCGCTCATTTGCATTTACCACTTCTCTTCCCAACTGTATATAATTTCTTCTCCAGTCTTCTAATTTTATCTCTCAATTTAGCAGCTTCCTCAAAGTTTTCAATAGTTACCTCTTCTTCCAGTCTATACTTAAGATCCTTGATTTCCTTCTCAATCTTTAGTACTTCATTCGAATTAGAAGGTATTTTGCCCCTATGTTCCAGGCCTCCGTGGATAGCTTCTATTAATGGTGAAAGCTCTTGTTTAAACTCCTCATAGCACTTACCGCACCCTACTCTTCCCATCTTCTTTATGGTTTTAAGGTCAGTATTGCAGGATGGGCATCTGCTACGCCTTCTGGAACCAATGTTGTTAAATAATTTTTCTTCTGCCTTAGTTTTTTCAAAGTCACCCTCCAGAATTTTGGAAAGAACATCAGCTATACTATCGAAGAATTCATCTCCCGAGAGAAAGGTCATACCTTTTGCGCACTCTTTGCAAAGATTTATTCTCTCTACATCGCTATTGTCATAAATTTTTATCAAATGAATAGTAGCTTCTCTTTTTCCGCAATAATCACATATCATAAATCATCACTCTTCACCTGAAAATTCAAAAAGACTTCTATTCTTAGGCTAAATTATACCATTTTTAATTCTTTATAAGTATATCCATAACCATCCCGATATTTATAATACATGGCTAATACATGACCAACATCTAGAATATATGGAATAAACTCCCAAAATGTTCCCCAAATGTATACCAATATTCACAACATACACTAGGAAGCATATCCTAAGTAAAGTAAGTTAATCCGACTCAGGCCTTAACAATGGGAATAGTATTACATCCCTAACAGAGCTACTGCCAGTCAAAATCATTACTAGCCTGTCAATACCAATACCTTCTCCACCTGTAGGAGGCATGCCGTACTCCAATGCTTTTAGAAAATCCATATCTATCTTTCCGGTTATTCTCTCTTCCTCATCCTTGCTTTTTACTTGTTGTCTAAACCTCTGAAGTTGTTCACATGGATCTATCAGTTCCGAAAAAGCATTTGCAATTTCTTCTCCTCCCACAAATAGCTCAAATCTTTCAACCAGATTCTTATTCTCAGAATGAGTTCTCGCTAATGGTGATATTTCTACAGGGTAATCTTTTATGAAGGTTGGTTGTATTAATTTAGGTTGGACAACTGCCTCAAAAATTTCATTAATTATTTTTCCCTTGTTATAGCTTTCTTTTAACTCCAGGTCTAAATCCTTGGCTATTTTCTCTAGCTCTTTTATATCCATATCAAAACTAAGCTTGATTCCCCCCAACTCCTTAATAGCATCAAGCATGCTCTTTCTTTGCCAGCTACTGCTAAAGTCTATGACATTACCTTTATACTCTACGGTAAGCTTTC
>JACIXO010000226.1 GCA_014360385.1 Actinomycetota bacterium
TATATCTAAACCTTTGATTTTATTTTCATCCAGAATACCATCCAAAAGATTTTTTGAAAAAATCGAGCTTACATAGTTTGAAAGCTCCTTAAAATCAAGCTCTTCCTGATATGTGGCGGAGTTTACATAAGTATCAACCACCCTGTCAATTACATCCTTTATCATTTCTAAAGCTGTATCCTTAAGATTTTCCTCTTCTAAAATTTTTCTTCTCTTTGTGTATATTACCTCCCTCTGCTTGTTCATTACATCGTCATATTCCAGGACATGTTTTCTTATCTCGAAGTTCCTGGCCTCAACCTGCTTTTGTGCATTTTCGATAGCCCTCGTAATCATAGGATGTTGAATCGGGAGGTCATCTGGAAAATTAAATCTTTCCATTATCCAGGAAATTCTATCTGAACCAAAAAGCCTTAAAAGATCATCCTCAAGGCTCAAATAAAATTGACTTGAACCCGGATCACCCTGCCTTCCACTTCTGCCTCTAAGCTGATTATCAATTCTTCTACTTTCATGTCTTTCAGTTCCAATTACATGTAGCCCACCTAATTCTTTTACTCCTTCGCCAAGAACTATATCTGTTCCTCTACCTGCCATATTGGTAGCTATAGTAACTGCTTTTTTCTGCCCGGCCTTTGCTATTATTTCTGCTTCTTTCTCATGATACTTGGCATTCAATACCTGATGAGGAATACCCTTTCTTTTAAGCATTTCGCTAAGCCTCTCTGATTTTTCAATGGAAATGGTTCCCACAAGTACGGGCTGGCCCCTCTCATACCTTTTTACAATGTCTTCTACCACTGCATCAAACTTGGCCTTCTCATTTTTATAGATTAAATCGGGGAGATCGACCCTTATCATGGGTTTGTTGGTAGGAATTACAACTGTCTCTAGATTATAAATATGCCTGAATTCCTCAGCCTCTGTAATGGCAGTACCAGTCATACCTGCAAGCTTCTCGTACATTCTGAAATAGTTCTGAATAGTTATGGTTGCAAGCGTTTGATTTTCATCTCTCACTTTAACTCTTTCTTTGGCCTCAATTGCCTGATGGAGACCTTCGCTGTATCTCCTACCAGGCATAAGCCTTCCTGTAAACTCATCTACAATTACTACCTCTCCATCTTTAATTACATAGTCAACATCTCTCTTAAATAAATAATAGGCTCGCAGAGACTGGTTAAGACAATGAACAAGAAGATAATTTGAAGGATCATATAGATTTTCTACTCCTATTATCTTCTCAACTTTTGCTATTCCTTCTTCAGTAACTGAAGCTGTTCTGGTTTTTTCATCAATTTCAAAGTCTTCCCCTACTCTCAGCATCGGAACAATTCGAGAAAACTTACGATAAAGCTCAGTGGTTCCATAGGCGGCACCAGAAATAATAAGAGGAGTTCTTGCCTCATCAATCAATATACTATCAACCTCATCAATAATAGCATAGTAATGGCCGTTCTGAACTATTGCTTCTTTACTAGTGACCATATTGTCCCTTAGATAATCGAAGCCGAACTCATTATTAGTTCCATATACCACATCACTTCTGTATTGGTCCCTCCTTTCGAGGAGTGGAGTTGAATGCTGAAGAAGCCCAACTTTAAGTCCCAGAAATCTATATATGCTTCCCATCCATTCACTATCTCTTTTGGCAAGATAATCATTAACTGTAACCACATGAGTACTTTTACCAGTAAAGGAAGTTAAATAAACAGGGAGGGTAGCCACAAGGGTTTTGCCTTCACCTGTCTTCATCTCAGCAATTTTACCCTCAAACAAGACTACACCACCCATTATCTGAACATCAAAATGGCGCATATTAAGCGTTCTTTTTGCCACTTCCCTCACCGTTGCAAAAGCCTCTGCCATCAAGCTTTCCAGACTTTCTCCTCTGTTATATCTTTCTTTAAACTCGACTGTTTTTGAAGCTAGTTCCTCGTCAGAAAGAGAGCTTATCTCTTCTTCGAGATTATTAACCTCTCTTACTATATTCTCGTATCTTTTTAAATTTCTTCCTTCACCAAATTTTAATAGATTACCTAGCCTAATAGTCACAAGTATCACCTGCTAACTTCATACATAGCTTTTTGTTACAGTTTATAATTATACTCCAATGATTTACTCCAATGATTCTATAAGTCCGTAATTACTATCCTTTCTCCTGTAAACAACTGCTGTCTTATCAGACTCAGAATTCAAGAACACAAAAAAATCGTGCCCGAGAAGCTCCATTTGCATAACAGCTTCCTCAGGAGACATTGGTTTCAGTGCAAAAGTTTTAGTTCTTACTATCTTTCTTCTAATATCCTGATTGTAGTCCTCACTTATGCCAGCCTTAGTATTGGACACTTTCCTTACCCTGCCTATAAGTCTATCTTTATACTTTTTTATCTGTCTCTCAAGCTTTTCACCAACCCTGTCAATAGCTTCAAAAGCATCAGAGCCTGAATCTGTAGCTCGAATCACAGCACCAGCTGTGAAAACAGTCACCTCTACAAGAGTATTGAGATTAATGCTAGGATTTTTTTCAAAATTCAGTTCTACTTCTACCTTGACCACCTTGTCCACATTTGAAAACCTGTCTATCTTTCTTTTAATTTTCCTGTCAATATATCCTTTTATTTTTTCGTCTAACTCAATGCCTCTACCTTTGACCACAAATTCCATTATTCTTACCTCCCTATATCAATGTCTAACTAAGGCAAGATCACAACATTTTTTGCTTCTCTAAGCCTTTCCCCATTTTGAATTTCAAACTCAACAACCTGACCTTTTTTCAGAGTTCTAAAGCCGTCAGTTAAAATAGAGGTATAATGAACAAAAATATCCTCACCCTCCCCTACGCTTATAAATCCAAACCCCTTTTCAGGGCTAAACCACTTA
>JACIXO010000227.1 GCA_014360385.1 Actinomycetota bacterium
TTGAATATCATAAAAAAATTATGTAGAATATCACTTGGTGATTACTATGAGAACGACTATAAATTTGCCGGATAGCATTATTAAAGAGACAGAAAGTCTATACAGTGCAAGTACCAGATCCAAAGCAATCGAAAATGCACTAAAGGATGCTATAAGATTTAAAAAACTTCAATTATTAATTCAGTTAAAATCCAAAATTCACTTCGATGAAGATGCTATTAGGAATCTAAGAGAAAAAGAAATTTACGAAAACTGAGAATCCATGAAAACTGAAAAAATAATAGTTGATACTTCAGTATGGATAGAATATTTTAAAGATACTCTTCATGACTCTAAATTTATCGAAGAAGGCTTAAATAAAGGATTTGTTTATGTTGCTGGTCCTATTGTCACTGAACTTCTCCAGGGTGTAAAGACAAAGGAGGAACACATAATGCTTTCCCAAACCATTGATGCCATTCCTTTTCTGGATTGTACATACGACGACTGGACAACTGCTGGGAGCATTTCATTTCATTTAAGAAAAAAAGGTATAATAGTTCCATTAACTGACATAATAATTGCCTCTGTAGCTATTAGAAATAACGCTAAAATATGCACATTTGATCAGCATTTCAACCAAATACCTGATGTAAAGCTGTACAAAATCTGAAGCAAATATGAAGTAAAATAACAATCCTCGGCTAATCGTAAATCCATTCAATTGCCCATTCAGACGATTCAAGTCCATCTATTATCAAAAATTACTTAAATGCCATAAGTCACAACCTTCTAGGGAGAAATTTTTTATGTAGTAGGAGACTCGAAATAATGAATAATATTGTAAAAAGAAATACAACCAAAAAATCTATCCAGATTGCCATAAAATTCTTCTGCCCAAAAGAGAATCTTATTATATCCACAATATAAGTAAGTGGAGATATAAAGGAGATATACTTTCCAGCTGCTGGAAGATCATTAACAGATATAAATACCCCACTTATAAATATGATAGGAAATCTTACCAGTGAAGAAATCATCATACTTGTCGAAGGAGTATCAGTAGGATAAGTAGAAATAAGAGTTCCAAGTGAAGAAAAGCAAAAGGAGCCCAAAATTATAGCAAGAAGAACTACCGCATAGCTTTGTAAAGCAGTATAAAAAATCGACAACAGAAAGGGCACAATTGTAAGAGCAAAACCATATAAAAACCCTGAAATTATATCTCCAAAAACTACTGAAGTAATACTAATCGGTGTAGAGAGAATTCTTTCCAGAGTCTTCATGTTGGTCTCCCACGGAGGTATAGCAGGACCTATGGATGATGAGGAAAAGAACATAGTTATGCTAATAATACCTGGAAATAGATAAGCCACACTCACATCTCTCCCTATCGAAAAAGCCAGAAAAAGAAAAAATGGAAATATTATCCCGAATATTATTATCGGAGCCTTAAGATAATAGATTTTCATGTTTTTCCTTACTATAACGAATATCTTTTTAACTGTTAAGCTCATCTTTAGTCACCTTCATTTCTTACTTTTCCTCACCTCTCATCTTACACAGTGACAATCACCCATCCTTTTTAATCACCTTAACTCACTATATTCCCTTACCCCTTTTTACATCATAACACTAACCCAATCCTTTACCCACCTTCATTTATTATCTTTAAAAAGACTTCCTCTAGACTAGGACCATAGGTGTTAACAGAACTTATTTTAAGGCCATTCGCTTTTGAGAATTCAAGAACAGGAGCAATCAAACTTACCGGATCAAATGTATAGATTTTAATCGCATCTCTATCCTTGCTTATCTCAATACCACTTATAAGTTCCTTTGCTTCTACCCTGCTACTTAAATACTCTGGTATAAAACTTATATCTTTAGATGAAGTATCAAACATAATTTCTAGCGACTGTGTGCTAGTAAATATTTTTTGAAGATTTATTGGCGAATCACAGATTAGAATCTTACCCTTGTCCATAATTGCAACTCTATCACACAAAACACTGGCTTCAGCTATGTTATGAGTTGTAAGAAAGATAGTAGTTTTCTCCTTAACATTTTTCTCTTTTATTATATCCCTGATTAGTTTGACACTTTGAATGTCAAGACCTGTAGTAGGCTCATCAAGAAAGAGTAGTCTTGGCTCGTGTATTAAAGCCATAATTATCTGAAGCCTTTGCTTCATCCCCTTAGAGAATCCTTTTACTTTTTTTTGTCGAAACTCACTAAGGCCAAATAGCTCAAGATACTCATTTGCCCGTGAAATTTTGACTTTTTTATCCAAATTGTAAAGGTCTGCCATAATCATAATATTTTCCCATGCGGATAAGTCCATGTATGGGTTTGCAAGCTCAGGAAGTACACCTATTTTTTCTTTTATTTCCAGAAGATGCTTTTTAATATTCAATCCAAAAATTTCAATATCACCGGATGTTGGCTCTATAATTCCTGTAAGCATTCTTATGGTTGTAGTCTTTCCTGCACCATTAGGACCCAATAGACCAAATATTTTACCCTCATTTATCACAAAACTTACATTATTAACAGCAACTAGGCCATTGAAAACTTTAGTCAGTTTATTTATCCTGATAACTTCATCCATCTTTTAAAATTACCTCTGAAAATTCACTAGTTTACTGAATCTCTTCAAAAACGTCTCAAAAATCTTTTTCCTCTTTTCTATTTCTACTGCCCAGCTAGAAAGTAACTCCATCCCTTCAGGTGTTATTGAGTAAATCTTTCTAGCCGGGCCTGGTTCCTTTGTATCCCACTTAGATTTTACAAATCCCTCTGATTCCAACAAACTTAGCGTTCTATATATCGCACCAGGATCAGTGCCAGATTCTGTAAACCCTAGTTCAGAATATCTATCAGTAAGTTCA
>JACIXO010000228.1 GCA_014360385.1 Actinomycetota bacterium
AAAAGAAATTTTTAAGCTTTCTAGCAGGGTGAGGTTTGCGATGGTTGGCATGAGTGATATAGGTCCTGAATCGACTCTGGTAAAAATAGGTAGTTTGTCTTTGCAAGACTCACAGTATCTAAAATCTCTTGGGGTTGTAGGGGATGTAAATCTGATATTTGTAGATAAGGATGGAAAACATGTACCTAACAAAGTTGATGAAAGAATTATTACTTTATCTCTTGAGAAACTAAAAAAAATAGAAAACGTTATAGGAGTTGGGTTTGGTAAAAGAAAAATTGAAGTAATTTTTGCTTCACTTAGAGGAAAAATTATAGATATCCTTGTTACTGATGAGGCTACGGCGAAGGATATTCTAAATTTGATGGAAAGGTTATAGATATGAGAGAAGTTATAAATATGAGAAAAATAAAGGTTAGTGATTATGAAATAGAAGATAGATTTTCAGGTGTTAGTAAAGCTTTAAAATTAGAAATGCTTAAAAAGATGTACGAGATAAGATATTTTGAAGAGCAAGCAGAGCAACTTATCATAAGAGGAAAGATTCATGGCACGTGTCACCTATATGTTGGGGAGGAAGCGACCGCCGTCGGTGCAATATATGCTTTAAATAAGGATGACTATATTACCTCTACCCATAGAGGTCATGGTCACTGTATCGCTAAAGGAGCAGATCTTAAACTAATGATGGCTGAATTCCTCGGTAAAAAAACAGGATACTGCAAAGGAAAAGGTGGTTCAATGCATATTGCTGATGTTGAGCAGGGAAATCTTGGTGCAAATGGAGTTGTGGGAGGAGGAATAGGAATTGCTACAGGTGCTGCACTTACGTGCAAAATGAAAAAGAATGGAAAAGTCGTTATCTGCTTTTTTGGTGATGGTGCGGTAAATCAGGGAATATTTCACGAGTCAGTGAATATGGCTTCCATATGGAGGCTACCTGTTATATATCTTTGCGAGAATAACCAGTACGGAATGTCAATGCCTGTTAAGGAGGCTTTCAATATTGAAAGGCTCTCTGATAGAAGGATTGCCTATGGAATTGATGGGTTAACTATTGATGGAAATAATATAGTTGAAGTCTTCAATGTGGTTTCGCACTTTGTAGAGAGGTGTAGAAAAGGTCTTGGACCTGTTCTTATAGAAAGCTTGACATATCGCTGGAAAGGCCATTCTAAAAGCGATGCGCAGGTTTATAGAACGAGAGAGGAAGTGAAAGCCTGGATGCAAAAGGACCCCATTGAAAGATATAAAAGGGTATTGTTGGGGGAAGGAATAATTACCCCTGATGATGATAGAAAACTTAGAGCAGAAGTTGAGAATGAGATAAGTGAGGCTTTGAAATTCGCTGAGGAAAGCCCGTTTCCTGAACCTAGTGAGGTTGAGGAAGACGTATATGCTTAAACAATCTATGCTTAAACAATCCTGTCATTAAAGGAGTTTTTTAACTATGAGAAAGATTACTTATCTTGAAGCAATAAGAGAAGCAATGCAACAGATGATGAGAGAGGACGAAAATGTCTATCTTTTAGGCGAGGACATCGCTGAGTATGGAGGGGCATTCGGAGTGACTGTTGGCATGCTTGAAGAATTCGGGAAGGAGCGAATAAGAAATACCCCAATTTCTGAAGCGGCAATTATTGGAGTCGGCATAGGTAGTGCTCTTACAGGTATGAGACCCATAGCTGAGATTATGTTTTCTGATTTTATGACAATAGCCATGGATCAGATTGTAAACCAGGCTGCCAAGATTAGATATATGTTTGGGGGTAAAGCCAAGGTTCCTCTTGTTATAAGAACTGCTGGTGGAGGAGGAACAGGTGCAGCTGCTCAGCATTCGCAGAGTCTTGAAGCCTTGTTTACTCATATACCTGGTCTAAAGGTAGTCATGCCTTCATGTCCATACGATGCAAAGGGGCTTCTTATTTCCTCTATCCTGGATGATAATCCTGTTATTTTTATAGAACACAAGCTTCTCTATAAAAATAAAAAATACATGCAGCATGTTCCAGAAGAGATATACAGAATTCCGCTTGGCAAGGGAGATATAAAGAGGGAAGGTAGAGATATAACTATTGTGGCTACTTCATTTATGGTTCAAAGATCTCTCGAGGTAGCTGACATTCTTGAAAGCGAAGAGGGTATTGATTGTGAGGTTGTTGACCCTCGGACCCTTCGACCTCTGGACATGGATATAATTATTAGCTCAGTTAAAAAAACAGGAAAAGTTGTGTGTATTGAGGAAGCATGCTATTTTGGTGGTTTTATGGGAGAGGTAGTATCTCAAATAGTTGAAAAAGCATTTGATTATCTGGATGCTCCTGTTTTGAGGATTGCAGGGAGAGACTGCCCTGTTCCTTATAGCCTTGTACTTGAAGAGGAAATGATTCCAAGTGTCGGAAGAATAAAGAAAGGGATGTTGGATTTATTGGGTAGGTTTTAAAAGGCCTAAAGACCTGGTATCATTAGCTTGGTTTTGGTCTTCTTTGTTGACCTTATTCTATTATAACTTATAATATAACCCTAGAGCTATTTTAGATTCTTTTTGTTGGCCAGTTTTATTGTTTGTTTTTTTACTTATACTTTTTTGTTTACTTATTTTCCTTTTTAGCAAATTTCCTGTTAGTTAATTAGTAAAGTCAGCTTATAATTACAATTATACTACCAAATAGGAGGAACTCATGCATGAGGTTATAATGCCTAAGTTAGGTCTTACCATGGAGACAGGTAAGATAGAGAAATGGCACAAAAAAGAAGGAGATAAGGTAGAGCAGGGAGATGTATTATTTGAAGTAATGACTGATAAAGTAACTTTGGAAGTAGAATCATATCATTCTGGTGTTTT
>JACIXO010000229.1 GCA_014360385.1 Actinomycetota bacterium
TGATTCTACGTGGTTGGTAAATATTGCGCAATTTCTTCTTGAAAGAAAGTTTTAAAGAAGCAAAAAACCAGAAAATAGAACCAAAAAATGAGGAAAGGGTTGGCTGAGTTATTGATAGAAAAGAAACTGGTTTCTTCCAGAGAGATGGCCATAGCTCTGGTCATGGAGGGCAGAGTAAAAGTAAATGGAAATACAGTAAAAAAACCAGGAACTCTTGTAGATAGCGAATCAAAGATAGAAGTAGAGCCTGAATTTCCCTATGTCTCCAGAGGTGGAATAAAACTGGAGAATGCCTTTAAAGAATTAAACCTTAATGTCCAGGGAAAGGTGGCAATGGATGTTGGAGCATCTTCAGGTGGGTTTACGGACTTTCTTCTAAAGAACGGTGCAAGAAGAGTAATAGCAGTAGATGTAGGATATGGTCAGTTTTCATGGAGATTAAGGAATTCTCCCAGGGTTACTCTTCTGGAAAGATGTAATATAAGATATCTCAATGCTGAAAAACTCCCTTGTCTTTCTGATTTTACAGTTGTAGACGTTTCGTTTATATCTATCAGGAAGATCTTTAATAAACTTGTAGAACTTACAGCCAGAGGTGGAGAAATTCTCCTACTGATTAAGCCTCAATTTGAGTTAGGAAGAAAAGAGGTAGAGAATAAAGGTGTTATTAAGAGTAGGAATTTACATCGTAAGGTATTGCTGGAGCTTGTTAGTTTTATAAGCAGGTTTCCAGTTCAAATTAAGCATATAAGCTTCTCCAAAATCAAAGGAGCAAAGGGAAATATAGAATACTGGGTGTATGTTATAAATGAAAGAAGTGAAAATGTGGAGGATAAGGATACGGGAAAACAATGCGGTTCTGATGTAATAGATTATGAAAAAACTATAACAAGGGTTGTAAATGATTCTCACGTCTACTTTAGCCTTAATAGCAGGAAAGAAAAGTGTGAAGTAGATGAGAAAGTGAGTGGTGATTAGACTAACCATGGAAACTCATAAGTAAACTATTGTAAGTAAACTTGCGCGTAAGGTGAGCATAAAGGTGAGCGTATATATAGGAGAAGGAAGAAGGAAAGGATTAGCAGAAGAGAAAGACTTGGAAGATAAAAACTAGAAAGACAGAGGACAACAGTTAGAATGGATGGAATGTAGAATGAATGAGACACGCAAAGAAATAAAAAAAGTAGGCATAATATCAAATAACCAGAACTTAAAGGCTATAACTACTGCCAAGGAAATATATGATTATCTTACTAGTAAAGGGTGCAGGATATATTTGCTTGGTGAAGACATTGTGTCTCAACAATATTCTCTGGAAGGATGTAGTGGTAAGGAGTTCAGCTCACAGGTGGACCTAATAATATCGGTTGGTGGTGATGGAACATTTCTGAGAGCCGCGAGGTATTCTTTTGACAGAGAGATTCCAGTAATGGGCATAAATGTGGGTAACCTTGGTTTTCTTGCAGAAATCGATACTACCAGTATGTATGACTATATTGAAAAAGCTCTCCATGGCAATTTCATGATAGAGAAAAGAATGCTAATCGAAGGGAAAATAATAAAGAAAGGAGAAGGAAAAAGTAATGAAGGGTTTCCATTTCTGGCTTTGAATGAATTTTCAATCGTTAAGTCCGCACTCGACAAAATAATAAGAATAAAGATAGTTGTAAATAAAAATGATGTAGCAAGCTACAGTGCAGATGGAATAATAATTTCAACCCCCACTGGCTCCACAGCTTATTCATTGTCTGCCGGAGGCCCGGTAGTGGAACCTACAAATAGGGTGATAGTTGTAACTCCTATATGTCCTCATACTTTTTTCAATAGAAGTCTCGTATTAAACCAGGATGACCAGCTGGAAATAGAACTCGAATCAAAAAATGAAAGTATGATTCTAAGCACGGACGGGGTGAAGAGTAGCTCTAATTTGTTTTCAGGGGATATTTTTAAAGTTAGAAAGTCTGCTAAAAGTTTAAACCTAATAACTTTTGATAAACATGCTTTCTTCAAAATTTTTAGAGAGAAACTCTTGAGCAAAAGAAATTTTTGATAGCAAAGCATCAAAAAATGAAATTCTTAAGTTAGAGGCTTTTAAAATGAGAGTTAAGGTGAGAAGTTTAAACTTTAGGAATTCTTTGCCAAGAAGATTTTCAGTTTTGCTTAAATCTTCAGTTGCTTAAGTGGGAGATGTCAGGGAGAAGAGTTAAAATGAAGAGGGGTTAAGAAGGTAATCATGCTCAAAGAGTTGCAGGTAAAAAACTTTGCTATAATCGATGATGTGAAAATAGGTTTTGCAAAAGGGCTTAACGTCCTTACTGGCGAAACAGGTGCAGGGAAAACTCTTATTATAGAGGCAATAAACCTTCTCATGGGAGAGCGAGCTGACAGCAGTTTGATACGGGAAGGTGAAGATAAACTTCTTGTCCAAGGGTATTTTGATTTCAGTACCAACAAAGCTGCTAAAGAGTATCTTTTAAGAGAGAATTTGATTGAAGACGACGACCCCTGTGACGATGTAGTAATTACCAGAGAAGTCAGCAGAAAAGGAAGGAATAGAGCCTTCATAAATGGTATCTTCACTCAGCTAACAACTCTGAAAAACCTAAGTTCACTTTCAATTGATGTCCACGGTCAGTATGAACACCAGTATTTGTTAGAACCAGGAACTCACATAGAGGTTGTTGATAAACTTGGTAGAGATGGCATAGAAAATGCGAAAAAAGAATACCTTTTGTCTCTTGAAAAATACGAAAAAAAGAAATTAGAAATAAAAGACTTAAAAAAACTAAAAGCTGAAAGGGAAAGAAAGCTTTCTGATTTGAGATACAGGCTGGATGAATT
>JACIXO010000023.1 GCA_014360385.1 Actinomycetota bacterium
GAAGCTAGCACTTAAATTGTATAATATAGTGCTTCCGTTTAACGAAAGAGTTAAGTTTCTAATATCTAATATTGCCATATTTTAATTTATAATTTCCTATCAGGTTAACATCCAAAAGCAACTAACATTTTAAAAATATAAATATTTACTTAAATTTACTTAGAATTTCACTTATTCAATCTGCATTACATTTGTTCAATCTATATCAAATATTTTTCCAGGATTCATGATATTGTTTGGATCAAAAGCCCTCTTTATTCTTTTCATAAGCTCTATTTCAGCAGGACTAAATATCATCTCTAAAAATTCCTTTCGCTTTGAACCAACCCCATGCTCACCACTCAAGGTCCCGCCAAGTTTCTTGGTCACTTCATAGAGCTCCCTGAGCGCTTTATCCTCAACTTCATACCATTCTTCAAGGGTGCTTTCGGGGTTCTTTACAAGAGTTGCATGAAGATTGCCATCACCAGCGTGACCATAACAAGGTATCTGGATATTATACTTTTTAGAAATCCTTTCTAGCTCCGGCATCAGATCAGGGATGGATGCTGTTGGCACCACGATATCTTCAAGACTCTGATGGGGACTAATTACTATGAAAGCCTCGGCAATGTTACGTCTTACACTCCATACCCTTTCCTGAGTGGTATAATTATCAGCAACATAGACCTCTATCGCACCATTTTTAAGGCAAAGCTCCCCAATAGTCTCGGCATCCTCCTCTACTTGATCTTCTCTATTTCCATCAACTTCGATAAGAAGCATTGCGCCTGCCTGCTGATAAGGAAGATGCTCGTTAAGATATTCACAAGAGGCTTGAACAGAAAGCTTGTCCATAAATTCAACTGAAGTTGGGATAATTTTTCCTTCTGTCATGATTAGAGAAACCATATCAATTGCAGTCTTTACATCTTTGAATAAAACCAGTAAATCTACTTTGGCTGTAGGAAGTGGGATAAGTTTTAAGATAGCTTTCGTTACAATTCCCAGGGTTCCTTCCGAACCTATAATAAGTTGCTTTATATCATATCCGGTAACGTCCTTGACTCTTTTCCCTCCCAGCTGGACTATATCACCAAGAGGAGTCACAAGTTCAAGGCCCATAACATAACGACCTGTAACACCATATTTAACAGCCTTTCCTCCGCCTGCATTTTCAGCAATATTTCCACCTATAAAACAGGTTTCCACACTCATAGGATAACCAGCATAAAATAGCCCTTTTTCTGCAAGAATTTCATTTATATCATTAGTAACTACACCTGGCTCAACAACTACCATCATATTTTTATAATCTATTTCAAGAATCCTATTCATTTTTTCTACGGAAATCACAATTCCACCAAAAATTGGTATAGCACCTCCTGAAAGACCACTTCCTGCACCTCGGGGTGTAATTGGTATTAGCTCCCTATTTGCAAGTTTTACAATCTTAGCTATTTCTTCAGCTGTGTGAGGAGTTACCACAACTTCAGGCATGTGAGCATACTGGTCTTTAGGAGTCTCATCATAAGAGTAAGGCTCCATTTTTTCCTCATCAGTTATGACATTTTTTTCTCCAACAATCTGGACAAGTTCGCTTATTATTTCTTTCGTAACCGGATTGTATCTTTTTTTATTTAATGTCCTTGACTTCGCTCTTGACTTTTGTTCGCTGTCACAACATATTTCGCTCATCTCTCTATCCATTTCTTTCCCCCTTAATAGCTGAAAGTCTTTCACTTATAGCAGGCACAACATCAAACAGGTCTCCTACAATTCCAAAATCTGATACTTTAAAGATCTGGGCATCAGGGTCAATATTTATTGCCACGATATTCTCAGCAGTCTTTATTCCTGCAAGATGCTGGACAGAGCCTGAAATTCCCACAGCTATGTAAAGTCTTGGAGAAACCGTCTTTCCACTAAGTCCCACTTGATGTGGATAGGAAATCCAGCCTCTATCAACAGCATCTCTCGATGCACCTACAACTCCACCTAATCTTTTTGCAAGGTCTCTTATGAGAGCAAAATTTTCCTTCTTTTTAAGTCCCCTACCACCAGCTACTATAATATCTGCATCCTGTATATTTACTGCTTCTTCCTCAGTCTTTCTAAAACCCAGCCTTTTCACTCTACCATCGATAAGTCCAGGTTTAAGATTGATTCTAATGATTTCTCCGGTCCTTTTGTTATCCACGGGCAAAGGTCTTGTAGACTTTACCCTGACTGTAGCCATTTGTGGTCTATTGTTAGGTGTCTTTATCGTAGCAAGAATATTACCCCCAATGGCCGGTCTTGTCTGCAGGAGATTTCCTGTACCTTCCTCAATGTCAAGATCAGTGCAATCAGCGGTTAGCCCTGCATTAACTCTTACAGCTACATAAGGCATCAAAGTCCTTCCGCTTGTTGTAGCTCCTGCAATTATAATCTCCGGCTTGTACTGGCTTATTAAATCTATCAGTACATTGCCATAGTTTTCAACTATAAAATTCTCTAACTCCTGTGCCTCAGCAAGATAAACCTTGTCCGCTCCTCTGTAGATAAGCTCTTCAATCTTTTCTTTATTAACCTTGTAGCCAATAAGTACTGATGCTAGTTTAACTCCTAACTTATCGGCGAGCGCTCTTCCACGGGTCAAAATCTCATACGACACCTCTCTTATATCTCCCTGGCACTGCTCGGCTATTGTCCATACTTCTCTGTAACTCATTAATCCAAACCTCCTTGGGGCTCTTACAAAAACTTTTATGTAATAGATATTTTTATGATTTTAATGTAATGTATTTTAAATATAGCAACACCTAAATAAATGTTTTATTTTTGCATACAAATCCATATCCTAAAAACTAAATGTAAAACATCTACCTAAAACTTATAAACTTAATATATATGCTTATATATGCTGCTGGTGATTGCTACACTGTAAAGTAAAATATCTACACAAAACCTATAGACCTATATAAGATTTTTTTCCTGTAAAAAGTTTATAAGCTTATCTATTGCTCTAGACAGACTTTCTTCATCTGTTGCCTTTACTATGGTCCCACCTCTAGCAATTCTTGGGTGACTTATTCTCACAACTCTTGTTGGCGAACCATTAAGGCCAATCTTTGACTTATCAAGATCCATATCATCCGCTGACCATACCGGAATTTCAACCTTCTTAGCTTTTTGTTTTCCTCGAAGAGTTGGAAGCCTTGGGTAACTTATCTCTTTGACAACGGTAAGTAGACAAGGAAGTGGCATTTGTAAAGTTTCATAGCCATCTTCAATTAATCTTTCCACTATTATAGTATTGTCAGTTATCTCAACAATTCTACTTGTATATGTTGAAAGAGGAATATTCAGAAATGAAGCAATGCCAGGGCCTACCTGACCCGTGTCTCCATCAGTGGCACGTTCACCAGCAAGAATCAAATCATAAGTTCCTATTTTTCTTATAGCACTAGAAAGCACAAAGGAAGTAGCCCATGTATCAGACCCTTTAAACTCTTTTCCTGTTATAAGTATCCCGTCGTCGCAACCCATTGCAATTGCTTCTCTTAAAGCTTTTTCTGCACTCTGGGGACCCATAGTTATTACCGTAACTTTTCCGCCATGCTCCTCCTTAAGCTCTATCCCGACCTCAATAGCATAGAGATCAAGAGGATTAATTATGCTTTCAACCCCTTCTCTTATCATAGTTCCTGTCTCTTCATCCATTTTTACATTACTTGTCTCAGGTACTTGTTTAATTGGGATTACGATATTCAATTGTCCTTCCTCCTGCTTAAAACTATATTTTTCTTAACTTTCTTAACTATATTTTTCTTAAAAAACTACATAGTTTTTCTTAAAAAACTACATAGCTAAACTCAACACACACTTAAATTCTATGAGTTATCATAACTTTAAAAGCCTTAAAGATTAGCATAGTATACCAAAATAGTAACAAAATAGTAACAAAAAAAGCTGACGTTGCAAAACTTTACCAAATCCCTACTCAATCTCTCCATATTCCACTCTAAGAGTTCTGTTGAATATACTAATCTCCTTAAATACAAAAACCCCTGTTATAAGAGAAGCCAGAAAATCCGATACAGGCCAAGAAAGCCATACACCATTAAGACCAAAAAATATGGGGAGTATAATAATAGCCGGAATCAAAAAAACTAGCTGCCTTGATAAGGTCAGAACAAGCGCAGGAACTGGCTTTCCAATTGCCTGAAACAAGTTACCGCCCAGTATTTGGATTCCAAGTGTTGGCAGAAGTACAACCATGATTCTTATAGGCAACACTCCTCTAGTAACAAACTCTTTACTGCTGCTAAATATGCTTAAAAGAAATTCTGGGAAAAACATCATAACCACAAATCCCAAAGATGCTATAAGGGTTGTCCATAGAGTAGCTTCGCCCAGGACTTTTTTCACTCTCTTATACAATTTTGCTCCATAGTTAAACCCGACAATTGTCGAAAAGCCCTGTGAAATTCCCAAAATGGGCATTAATGTAAAATCAATTACCCTAAAAGCCACTCCTGTTACAGCTACATCAAGATCGCTTCCGTAATAAACTAAAGCCTTATTGAACATTAGGAATATAACACTGTCAATGGTTGCCATAATAAAAGACGGAAATCCTATCGCCAGGATATCCCTTACTAACTTTTTTCTTACCATAAACATTCTGAGGTTTAGATGAAAAATGCTCCTTCCCAACACAAAATACGAAACTATATAGAAAGCACCTATCATCTGACTTAGTATGGTAGCCAAAGCTGCACCCTTTACACCCATCCTAAACCCAAATATAAATATTGGATCCAAGAGAATGTTTGAGATAGCACCTATCACCACAGAATACATCGCAGCTCTTGGTCTACCCTCAGCTCTTATTATATTATTTGAGAAAATAGAGAAAGAAAAGAAGATAAATCCCCACAGGATGATGCTAAGGTAGTCTCTGGTAAATGGAAAAACCTCTTCAGAAGCTCCTAAAAATAAAAGAATCTTATCAATAAACAAAAAGGCAGGGACCATCAGTAAAACATTTATTAATAAGTTAATCAAAATACCATTGCCAGCTACATTAACTGCAATTTCTTTGTTGCCTTCTCCAAGAGATCTAGAGATTATGGAAGCAGAACCCACACCAATCATAAAACCAATTGCCATCATGAGTATCTGAACAGGGAGTACAATAGTAAGAGCTGCAATAGCTATTGATCCAACCCCTCTTCCTAGAAATATTGAATCAACAACATTGTAAAGCGAGCTTACCAACATTCCCAAAATTGCAGGAGTTGAGAATTTAAAGAGAAGTATCCTTAAATTATCATTTAAAATATGTTCTCGCTCACGCATTCTATTACAGGTGTATTTTAGTTAGTTAAGTACTAACTATTAGTTTGGATGTTGCATACTATTTAATGAGAAAAAAAGATAAAAATAAAAAGATAAAAAGAATTATACATAATGTTTTTAGCCATTGCCACTAAAAACTAATGGAAAAACTGGTGTTTTAAAAGTGAGAAGAATTTTCACTTTTCAGAGCTGTTATGAGAAAACCAGGAGTTCTTAGGGAAAGGAGGTTTTTGTTTTTTAAAACCATTACTAGAGCTATTATCATGACTGTTTTTTTCAGAGCTACGAATTTAAAGCATAATATTGAAAAGCCTTAGAAATATTGAAGCAATAATAAATAGCACGGTAAATAGGGCACCTATAAGGTAAATATTAATCTTGCAATAGAGAAATAAATGAGAACACCCAGGATGTCAACGATTGAAGTCAGAAATGGGCTACTTACTACAGCAGGGTCTAGTCTAAGCTTTGTAAGAATAATTGGGAGAATAGCTCCAAGAAGATTTGAAATAATAACAATACAAACAATGGTCAAACCAAGCGTAAGCCCCAGCAGCAAACCCTGTCTAAGCAAAGCTATTCTAAGAAAGAATATAGACCCAAGACTTATACCTAGAAAGAGTCCAGTCAGAATCTCCTTTTTCACAACTGAAAACCATTTTCTTACAGTAAGTTCACCAGTCGAAAGAGCTCTAATAATAAGAGTAGCTGACTGGGTAGATGTGTTACCTCCAGTATCTATTAATGCAGGGATAAAAAAAGCAAGAGCAATAACTGACTTTAGAACATCCTCATAACGGGAGATTACTGTTGAAGTCACAAAATCAACAATCAAAAGGATGGAAAGCCAGCTTATTCTTTTAAGATAAAGCACCAGGGGAGAAGCTACTGAGTATTTTATACCAACCGGAGCTATTGCAGCTCCCTTCTGGAAGTCCTCAGTTGTCTCTTCTTCCAACACATCTAAAATATCATCGACTGTCACTATACCCATGAGAACTCCGTCCTTATCAATAACAGGCAAAGCAACAAGATCATATTTTTTCATTCGCCTGGCTGCTTCCTCCTGGTCTTCATCTGCATAAATTGAAATAAATTTGCGATCCATAATTGACTCTACTTTTGCCTCAGGATCAGCCAGGATGAATTTCCGCAACGGCAAACTATCAATAAGATGCCATTTGCTGTCCACAACATATACAATGTCAACTGTCTCTGCATCTTTTCCAAATTCCCTTATATGGTCAAGAGCCCTTCCTATCGTCCAGAAAGACTTAACCGCTATGTAATCCGGTGTCATTAATCTTCCCACACTTTCCTCAGAATAACACAAAAGGGAAAGGGCTTCCTTACGCTCCTCAGGGGGAAGAACATTTAATAATTTTTGAGTTATATTTCCCGGAAGGTCACCAAATACTTCTGTTCTATCATCAGGTGGAAGTTCAAGAATAATTTGTCTTATTTTCCTATTCCCAAGATTTTTCAAAATTTCCTCTTGCCTATCAGGCTCTAACTCAGCAAATACTTTCGCAGCCTTTTCTTTGGGCAAAAGCCTAAAGAGAAGTAGTCCAGTCTCTTCGTCAAAATCTTCCAATATGTGAACAAAATCAGATGGGGGGATGTCTTCTAAGATGTTTTTTATTTGCCTCCAATCTTTGCTCTCAATTAATTTGTTAAGAGTCTTTACAAGACTATATTCTTCATAGGTAATCATAGGCTTCACCTCCCTTCTTAAGACAGCTCTTTTTAAGATAGCTCAAAAGAGAACAATAACAATAGAAACAATTTTTCTAATCATTTGTCAGTTCTATCTCCTTACACCCAAATTTCATCTCAAATGAAATAAATAAAACACTTTTTTCTTCTATCTCCTGACATCCAAATTACGAAAAAACTTTACAGCACTCATAAATAGCAAAATAGTAAAAATGATTCAAAAATAGGTGAAGGTAAATCAACCAATAAAAGGCGAAAATTTAAAAAAAAGAACCATTAAAATATTGTTTTTATTCTGGAGCCCTGATTTTTAAAGCTCAAAAGAACAATTTTAGACCTTAAGATGCTTAGGAATAATCTTAGGAATAATAAATCTCTCAGCAGGAAGTTATCAAACAACGGATTAGCTAATTAATAATAGTAACCTACCAACTTAGCAGTAGCTAAAATAATAGCACAAAAAAATATAAATAAAATATTTATGAAGAATATTTGTAAAGAATTTTAAGGAATTTTTCGCCATGTTTATAGATCCACTGGCTGGGGAACTCCATAATAAAAACCCTGCGCGTAATCTATTTCAAGCTTTTTTACAGCTTTAGCAACTTTTTGATCCTCAACCCACTCGGCAACTGTCTTCTTACCCAAAAGATCTGCAAGGAGTTTTATCGATTTTACAATTGCGTATTTATTAAAATCAGTATTAATTCCTCTTATTATGCTACCGTCGATCTTAAAAAAATCAACAGGTAAATCACTCAAAACACCATACGAACTAAACCCTGTTCCGAAATCATCAATAGCAAATTTGCATCCAAGTTCCTTTATACATTTTATTCCATATGCCAATGCCATTGCATTTAACATTGAAGACTCAGTTATTTCAAAGCCAAGCAGATCTGGCTCTACTCCACTTTCAAGTATCAATTGTGTTAGTTTTTCCAAAAAGCCACTATCTACAAGACTCTTGCTAGAAAGATTAACAAATATGCATTTGGTTTCATCCTCCTTCAATATTTTGATGACCTTACTTACAACCCAAAAAGTAATGTCATCAATTAAGCCATAGTCTTCAGCCAACGGAATAAATACATCAGGTAAAATCATGCCGTGCCCATCATTATTACTGTTATCATTGTCACAAGGAAGTCTCAATAATGCTTCGTAGTATGCAACTTTATTATTCTCAATATCTATAATAGGCTGGAGAAATAATTTGAATCCATCCTGTTCAAGAGCCTCCCTTATCCTCACTAGAAGACTAAATTTATCAGTACAATAGTCCTTTTCAGGCTCGTAGACAGCTATTCTATTCCTACCCATTTCTTTTGCCTGAAACATTGCTTTATACGCATTCGCAATGATTAAATCAGGAGACTTAGTTTCCTCAACCGGGATTAGACCGATACTTACAGTAAGATTGAAATTATTATTTTCCAGATTAATATTAAACTTATGAATAATCTGGCGCAACCGTTCAGCCACTACCCTGGCTTTGTCCAAATCGTCTTGCTCAAAAAGCACCAAGAATTCGTCGCCACTGAATCTTGCTATTATATCCTCTTTGCGGAGATGCCTCTTGATCAGCTGGCTTATTGTAATCAAAACTTTATCCCCGAAAGCATGTCTATAGCTGTCGTTAACAAGCTTAAAATTATCTATGTCAAGAAACATGAGAAAGCTCTTTGCGCCCCTTGAAGCTTTTGATATTGCCCTTTTTAGTTCATCCTCAAAACTCCGTCTATTAAGAACACCTGTGAGAACATCATGAGTTGCATAATATTCAAGTACTGATTTCTGTTTATCCAGTGAATCAAGCATCACGTTTATTTCATTTGCAAGCATAGATATTTCGTCACTCCCATTGGCCTCTACTCTTTTTGAAGTATCAAGTAGTTTTCCTATCTTCATGGCATCTTGTGAAAGTTTCTGCAATCTAAAAAGAATTACTTTATCCAGATATAGAATAAACACCAGCCCTATAACAATCCCAAATGAAGCTCCTGATGCCATGATGTAGTAAAAAGTCTTAAGACCCTGGTTATAGATGGCCGGAGGCATGCTTAATTCAAAAAGAAGGCTAGGGGTTCCATAATAATCCTCTACCAGGACATATCCTCTTACCTCTTTGCTGTTAACATACTCTATAAAAGTATTCAAGCCTTGCGACAGAGTAGTTACCACCCTTCTAATTAGTGGATCAAGATCCTTATCCAACCTATGTACATCCACATGTATATTCAGTGTTTTTGAAATGTCGTAAAGCACCTCTTTATCCAGATAATATCCCCACACCAGCGATCCTACTGGGGGTCCACTTTCATCACTTTTCAGTATTTGTCGTGAACATATAAGCATTGGATTTTCTTCCAGCATGATAATCCCATAATTTGCGCTACCCACTTCTTCGTCACCATTCTTTTCATCATAATCAAGGAACACACTCCCGGGTTTAAAATGTTCTTCAAGTTCAGAAGGAGTCTCTATTTCTTTCATAAGCTTATCATCATAAAACTCTTCATACACAATCTCTCCATCGTCATCTATGAAAAGCATAAAGTTTATCTGTAGATTTGCCAAAGTTGACGCACCAAGATTTGATGCTATATATTCCTGATTTCTCCTGAGCATAAAATTGTAGGTGTCATCCCACGCAGACCAGTCATGTACCATTGTATCAAGATTCTGAAGTCTTCTGTTTATTAACTCCAATACTGACTTTAAGCCTCTATTAACTTCCTCATTTTGAAGTCTTTCAAACTCTTCCAGC
>JACIXO010000230.1 GCA_014360385.1 Actinomycetota bacterium
CTATAGGAGTAGCACATATATACAAAGTCCCTTTATTTTGAGCCTCTTTATGACCTCCTTCTTGCATGCTTTTATTTCGAAGCATTTTCATTTCTGATACCATGATTTTGGGTCTACCCTTTTTTAAAAAACCTTCTATTTAAGTGCCCTTACTTATAATGCTCCTTCTCTGAATATTTTTATTTTGTCTTTTTTCTCTGCTGTTCTCAACAAGTGGTACTTGTCTCTGAAATTTTAGGAAAACTCTTGGCAATGGCTTAAAAAACTAATCAAAGGCTAGCCAGGAATTCTTGATACCTGGAATTTTACGTATCTAATAATCAAGTAAAAACAACCCAGGTATCTTCTGAAAGTGATTATCTAAAGTAAATAGCTTCAACCCGTGCTGAAACGCTATTGATGCTATCCAGACATCATTGGTGGGAATAGGATTACCTGCCCTACTAAGCTCGGTAACAACTTTGGCATAAAATTCAGAGGTATCTATATCAATCTGGTAAACCTTAACCCTCGGTGAACCCAAAAAAGCTTCTAATTCCTTCCTATTCTTCTTCTGATTAATCCCTGCCTTAAAACCTGAAAGTAACTCACCAATTGAGATAACACTAATTCCTATTAAGTCAATAGTTTTAATAATATCCTTAACCTTGCTGTTCCCCCGCATAAATTCACTGTAAATATTGGTATCAATAAGGACTTTTTCTATTTCCATGCCCCTTCCTGCCTATATATCCTTTCTATCTGCACCTATCTGTTACATGCTTTTTTTTACACAATCCCAAATTTCTTTATCGACTGTTCTTTCCGATTCAATCTTCCTTGTTATTAAATCATACTCTTCCTGGCTCCATCTCCCAAACAAAAAGTCGAGATCATCGTATACCTTTTGATACTTTTTTTGGTCATTAAATCCAAGCTCTTTTTTCAAAATTGATAATATGAACTTATTAATGCTAACCGACTGGCGGTTACATCTTTTCCTAATCTCATTATACAGGTCCTCATCTATTCCTCTTATAGTAAACGACTTCATCTTGACTTCACTCCTATCGCCTTAATAGTTCTTCAATAGTTCTTCTATATGATATCACCTTCAAATCATTGTGCAATGCTATCTGTAACCCATCAGTAATAGATTTATTTACAAACAGAAATGCCGATGCAACACTACCTGTGGTACTGGAAGCGTCAATACCAACACACTAATCCTGCTAAGCATAATTTTACTAAGTAATTTGCCACCCAAGTGACGTTCAACCATGTACCACATTATATAATGTCAATATAACACTATAAATTTAATAATAACGCTATAAATCAATATCAAAAGTTTAACGACCCGTAGCGACCCATAGCTTACCTATAACTACATATATCGATTCCGGGATTCTGGCTTGCATTTATGCTTATAAGAGGTTTGATGCCACAAGCTTTTTCTTTGCAATTAAGGCAATTTCCTTTCCCTGTAGCCAGGCATTCCTCCATTGGCTCAAACCACCCTGCCTCAGCAGGGCTTTTATTCGCGCTTTCTCTAGCACTCAATACCCTTTTATATACCGGAATATCAATTCCTTCACAGTTATAGGAAGTCATAAAATACTTGTTTAGACCTTCGATCATAGCCATATTGATAGTTACTTTACTCTTACCTTTATCCTTATCCTTATCCTCATCCTCATCGCTGGACTCACTCCTGGCATAATGTCTGGAATTATGTTCATTCCTGTCTTTATTTTTGTATTTGGTATCTTTGTCTTTAGCCTCATTCCTATCCCTGACTTTTCTGAACTCCATACATAAAGCAAAAGTAACCCCTAAACAATTACATATCTCTCTTATACTTTTAAATAGATTGGTTCTATACTCAATATCTGCATGAAGGCCGTTTGATATTTTATCAGTATATAAGTCTATGTATTTTGCTCGGAGCTTGGAATTTAAGCTTCCTATAAATTCTATTATTGAATTCTTTAGCTTAAAAGGAATATCAAGGCAACTTACAACTATGTGGGTTACTCCCAGCTTTTTTACCCTTTTGATTAATCTGTAAATATCCTCAAGGTCATCCGTTATATACGGCAGGATAGGGTCTATCCTACAAACACTAAAAATACCGTTTTTACTTAACCTTGCAAAATTATCCAGAAGTTTAGATAGAGGTACACCTCTCGGAATAATCCTTTTGTACAAAGCCTGGTTCAAAGTTAAAACTGATACTTGGCCAAAAGAATGCTTCTGTCTTTTTATTAATTCTATTACAGAGTCTGGGATAACAGACTTGGTTATAAATTCTATAGGAATATTTCTTCTTACAAACTCGTATATAATTTTTTCTGACAACCTGTATTTATTCTCCAGAGGCTGGAATGGATCGGTAACTGGACTTAAATAACCACAGGTAGCAAAGTTTACACTATCAAGCTGCTTGGATACCTCTTTATGGTAGTCATTGAAAACTGTTATAATCTTTTTCCTGTAGAATAAGTCAAAATACCCCCAGAAAGCATAAGAATAACAGAAAAAGCAACCAAAAAAGCAACCATTATAAGGATTTATAAGAAGCCTTTCAGAAGTACACTCTCTTTTCCCAGGCCACCATCCGTGAAGGTTCTTTTTAGAGGTAACAAGGATATGAGGATGAGGGGTTTTTATAACCTCGTATTCTTTTTCTTTTATTTTTACTTTGCTGGACTTAATATTTACTATATTTACTTTATCAAAGTTAATATCCAAATGTATCCAAATATTAAAACCTTAGAATTTAAAAGACATGAATTTTTTCCTTAATTCTATCTATTTTTACCAAAATCTTCCCAAATATTTCCAAACAAAA
>JACIXO010000231.1 GCA_014360385.1 Actinomycetota bacterium
GGAAAATTCATGAAAGAAAATAGTAAAGCCAATAGAATTAATGACAATAAGATCAATAAAGTTAATGAAGTTAATAACGAGAGAAGTGAAGGTAACCATCCCAATCTGGAAGTCCACCTGGGGAGAATAAGACTTAAGAATCCAGTAGTTATGTGCTCTGGAACTTTTTCAAGTGGAGTAGAATATTCCAGGTTTTATGATGTAAACATTCTTGGAGCTATTACTACCAAAAGTTTTACACTTAAAAAAAGGTTGGGTAACCCTCCTCCTAGAATTTGTGAAACTCCATGTGGAATGCTGAATTCCATTGGGTTACAGAACGACGGGATAGATTGTTTCGCGGAAAACCATCTCCCTGCATTAGTAGAACTTGGAGTGGATACTAAATCTAATATTATATTGAGTGTAGCTGGCCAGGATGAGAATGAGTTTAAAGAGATTGCTTTAAAAGTAAAAGAATTCGAAGATAAACTTCTTGCGGTGGAACTTAATCTTTCCTGTCCCAATATAAAGGAAGGTGGTAAAACTCTGGATTTGGCTCCTGAGAATGTCGAAAAGGTAACTTCCATAGTAGGCAGGATTCTGGAAATACCCATGATTGTAAAACTCAGTCCCGAAGGATACAATCTGGTGGAGTCTGCGAGGAGAGCTAAGAATGGCGGAGCAGAGGCTATTTCTGTGATGAACAGCATTGTGGGTATGGCTGTGGATGTGGAGACATTCAAGCCCAAAATTGGTAATATTTTAGGAGGACTTTCTGGTCCAGCAATAAGACCAATATCTTTGGCAAAAGTATATACAGTAGCCAGAGAGAAAATACTTCCTGTAATAGGAATGGGGGGAGTATACACATGGGAGGATGCTTTAGAATTTCTGATAGTTGGTGCTAGAGCTGTGGGCATTGGATCTGCAAATTTTGTAAATTACAGAGTGGGCATTGAAGTCATCCAGGGAATCGCTAGTTATTTAGAAAGACACAACATTAAAGACATAAATTCTATAATTGGAAAGATTTCAACCACACCTGTTTGAAGCTAATATGAATGACAGAAATGGCGCAAGTAAAAAAGTTAAAATAAGTATAAGTGAACAGAGAAGAAAATTAAAACCAGAAGATCGTTTGATAATAAGCCTTGATACAGGAAGCAAAGAGACTCTGGTATCTTTATGTAGAAGGATAGGTGGAAAGGTTAGCATACTAAAAATTGGGTTAGAGTTAATTTATAATCTTGGATTTGATGCTATAAATATAGTGAGAAGCTTTGGCTATAAAATTTTTTTGGACAGTAAGTTACTTGATATTCCAAATACAGTTCGGGGAGCAATTTCTGGGATAGCTAACCTTAAACCCTATATGGTGACCATGCATACGCTGGGTGGAGAGGAGATGTTAAGCGCTGCTGTCGCTTTTTTTAAGCAGAGAGTTGCTTCTATTAGAGATAGTCTCCCTCCTTTATTGTTTGGTGTGACTGTCCTTACAAGTTTGAATGATAGGGACCTTAGTAATATTGGTTTTAGAGAAAGCCACTTATCTTTAGTGTGTGATCTGGCGAGTATTGCTAGAAAATCAGGCCTTGATGGAGTAATATGTTCACCTAATGAAGTTAGTATAATTAGAGAGAAATACGGGGATAATTTCTATATTGCCACTCCCGGGATAAGATTACCTGAAGATTTGCTGAATGACCAGAAGAGAGTGGGTACCCCTCGCAAAGCAATATCCAGTGGTGCTGATTTCATAATAGTGGGAAGGTCAATTACTTCCAAAAAAGATATAGGTAATGCTATCGACAGGTTTCTAGATGAAATATCAGGCGAAGTGTAGAGTTTCTTTAAAGAGAAAATGGAGAGAGTTGAAGATAAAGAGAAAAAAGGAAAGCTATTTGTAATATCTGGCCCATCCGGGGTTGGAAAAACCAGTTTAATAGAAGATGTTCTTGAAAGATTGGATGGATTTGTTAAATCAATTTCGGTAACTACCAGACCAAGAAGGGAAAACGAAATAAATGGAGTTCAGTACAGGTTTGTTACAGAGAAAGAGTTTATGGAGCTCGTAGATAAAGATTTGCTCCTGGAGTGGGCTTGGTACGCTGGTTATCTGTACGGGACTCCTAAGGATTTTGTTTTGAATGAGTTAAGCTCGGGGAGAAATGTTATACTCGAAATAGAAGTAAAAGGGGCAATGCAGATAAAGAGTAAGATAAAAGATGCTTATCTGATCTTTATAACAGTACCCTCACTGAAGAGTCTCGAAGAGAGGCTAAAAAAAAGAGGGACAAACAACCTGAATGAAATCAGAAAAAGAATAGAAATTGCAAAGGAAGAGTTGAAGTATGAAAAATATTACGATTGCATAATTATAAATAATAATTATAATGAAGCGTTGTACAACCTGGAGTACGTACTAAATCTGAAAGGAGGCAGATGCCTGAATGAATCTTCCTTACATTGATGAGTTGATTAAATATTTTGATAGTAAATTTACTCTATGCATAGTGGCTGCTAAAAGGGCAAAAGAGCTGGGGAACTATCTTATGGCCAAGAAAAAAATGGAGAGAACCAATATAGTTAAGCCTCTTGTGGATCTTAAGTCCAATGATCCTCTAGAGGTAGCTCTGAATGAAATTAAGGAAGGGAAAGTAGGGTATGTGAGAGTAAAAGATGGCATAAAGTAATATCCTTGAGCAGTCCTTGGTAAGATAAAACTTTAAGAAAACTGTGATAATTTAAAAAAACCGTGGTATAGGGTAGTTTAATATAAAAAAGTGTACTATCTATGAGATCTGTTTATAGTTAGAAA
>JACIXO010000232.1 GCA_014360385.1 Actinomycetota bacterium
ATAGAATTCTTAGGACCAGGAATTTTGACGAAGTTATAAAAGACATCCTGGGGACAGAGGAAGAAATAAATACGATAAACTCTACTATTAAGGAGATTAAGGTTCAGATTGAAAGGCTAAGCCAGTGGATATCCTACAGGGGGAAGATAGAGGACCTTGGGACAAGGGAGATATATACTGTTAAGCTGGGTAGGATTAGATGTAGCAAGTATAAGTTTGAGGAGCTTAAAGATAAATTCTTTAGAAGTAATGTCACTTTGGAAAAGATATTCCAGGATGAAGATTTTATCTACCTTATTGTGGCATACCACAACTATTACAGAAAGGAAGCTGAGGAATTTCTAAGCAAAAGCTCTTTTGAAGAAGCTGATATCGGAGGATATACTGGAACTATAAGCCAGAATATTGACCTTCTTACAAAAAAAGTTGAGTACAATAGTTCAAGAAAAACCCGTCTCCTGGCTCATATGAGAGGCCTGGCTGAAGAATATAGAAACCCACTTATTGTATATCTCGACTGGCTCGAGAACAGTCTTGATATTGAAAATGCTATAAACTCTGGATTTTCCACTGAATCAGTTTCTTTCTATACATGCTGGGTAAAGAGAGAGAATGTTGAAAAAGTTATAAGAATTGTGCAGGAATACAGGTTTACAAGGGTTATAGAGGTTGAACCTGAAGAGGGTGAGGTAATCCCTACTCTTCTTGAGAACCGCCCATTATTTAGACCGTTTGAAATTGTGGTAAATCTTTATGGAGTTCCAAAACACTTTGAAATTGATCCTACTCCCTGGCTTTCTATTTTCTTTGCTGCCTTTTTTGGGTTATGTGTAACTGATGCAGGTTATGGGATTTTGTTCTGCATACTGGCTCTTATTTTTTCTTTTAAAATGAAGGAAGCAAGAAATTTCCTTAGACTTGTATTTTTCTGTGGGATTTTTACTGTAATGGCAGGTGCAGTTTTTAATGGATGGTTTGGTGACCTTCCTTCTTATCTCGGTTTTGATAAGCTCTTTTCCAGATTGGCTATATTTGGTGACCCTCTAAAGTCAAATGTTGGGGCAATGAACTTTTTCAGGCTAGCACTTCTTGTAGGGGTTATCCAGGTCATTTACGGACTTTTTATAAAGTTTTTTGACTCACTGAGACAGAAGGATTGGGGAGGCGCGTTTTTTGATTCGCTTCCCTGGATTTTAATAGTTGGGAGCATGGTGGTGCTTGTCCTTTCAAGCAATGTGGCTGTTAGCATGCAGCTTGCTGATGCTCCAGTTTTCCCGGCTTCCGTCTCGAGGTATCTGGTCTGGCTTATCATTCCCTCAGCTTTGGTAATTGTTTTATTCTCTGCACGTGAGGAAAAAAGCTGGATGTTCAGGCTTTTTATGGGATTTTTAAGATTAACTATAGTAAGTGGCATTACTTCTTACCTTGGTGATTTTCTTTCGTACATAAGGTTAATGGCGTTAGGTCTAGTAACTGCAGGTATTGGTGTTGCTATAAATAAGATAGCCTTTCAGATGCTTTCAATACCAGGTGTAGGGTTTCTTGCAATGGCAGTGGTATTGATTTTTGGTCATATATTCAATATGGGTATAAATGCTTTAGGCGGATTTGTTCATACTTTAAGGTTACAATACGTAGAGTTCTTCCCGAAGTTCTACATAGGTGGCGGAAGGCCATTTAGAGTTCTTAAGGATAAACATAAATATGTAACAATACTTGAGGAGTGACAGGAGGAGGTATGATTAGCGGAGTATCAATGGCTATAATGGGAGCAGGTCTAGCGGCCTTTTTGGCAGGGATAGGCTCTGTTCTTGGGATTGGCTATGCTGCAAAAGCAGCATCAGGAGTGCTATCAGAGGACCCAACTAAATTTGGGAGTTTGTTTTTGCTTGTCGTGCTCCCTGGAACGCAGGGCTTTTATGGATTTGTTGCTGCGTTTTTGATTATTGGAAACATTGCAAAAGTGGTAAATTTTGACCAGGGACTTCAACTGTTTTTTGCTGCACTACCTGTTGCTCTTGCGGGCTTAATATCAGCAATACATCAGGGAAAAGTTTGTGCTGCTGGTATAAACCTTGAAGCAAAACAGTCAGGTCAGGCTATGAAAGGTGTTATATTTGCTGCTATGGTAGAGACGTATGCTGTTTTGGGGCTTCTTGTAACTTTCTTTTTGATTAACTCGGTTAAATTTTAACCAGGTTAGATTTTAATTTGATTATAATTTGATTAGTTTTAAATTACCGAAGATATAAGTTGTGAGTTTTGTATAGTAACTTTATGAGATTAAATACTTTATTAGATTAAATTTTAGTTTTGTGAAGATAAAGAGTAGCTAGTGAGCGTGATTTATATGAATGCTGAGTATATGAACAGTGAATTGGACAGTGTGTCAAAAAAAATTCTCGAGGATGCGAATCTTGAGCGAGAGAAAATACTTGATGAAGCAAGAAAAAAAGCTGATGCAATAATTGAAGAAGCCAATAGGGAAAGAAAGAAAATTCTTGAGGAGGGTCGGAAGAGAGCTGAGGAAAGATATAAAGAAGTTTACAACCTTGAGATTATGAAAGCAAAATCGGAATTTAACCGTAGATTGCTTCTTTTGAAACTAAAGTATGTAGATGAGGTTATAAGTTTAGCTAAACAAAGGCTTTCTAATATTGAAAGGGAAAAATGCCTTTTATTTTTAAGGAAAGCGATAAAAGATCTAGAAATAACAGGTGGGGAGTACAGTATAGGATATAAAGAGATGAT
>JACIXO010000233.1 GCA_014360385.1 Actinomycetota bacterium
CGAATTGAAAAGTCTGAGGGCCCTGATCCTGATAAATTATTCTATTCTGTAGCCATACTTGACGGGAAGGTTATTGGGAGAGGTAGGGGAAGGAGTAAAAAAAGCTCAGAGCAGGTAGCCGCAAAAAATGCTCTTAAGGAAATGTATGGCTTAAGATTGTAAAATGTATACAATCTTAATTGTATTGAATCTTAATCTTTTTATAATCTTTTTAAATTGTTTTTTAAATTGTTCCGGTACTTAGCAGCAACTTGAATATCAACTTCTCAAATTGTGGAATTTGGTAAATGTACTTAAAAAGCATCATCCTTAGAGGTTTTAAGTCCTTCGCTAATAAAACCCAGTTATTTTTTGAACCAGGGATAAGTGTAATTGTTGGACCCAACGGTAGCGGGAAAAGTAACCTGGCTGATGCTATATCCTGGGTTCTGGGGGAACAAAGCCCCAAGTCATTGCGTGGAAGTTCAATGGGAGATGTAATTTTTAGAAGCAAGAATGAAGAGCTTGCGATAGCTGAGGTTTCTCTTATATTTGATAATTGTGACAGATTGATACCACTGGAATTCAGTGAAGTTAAGATTACAAGAAGAACCTATCTAAAAGGTGGCAGTGAATACTATGTAAATTCTTCCCCATGTAAACTTAATGATATTCAGGATATTATCTCGGAAACTGGTATAGGTCGGGGTCTTTACGTAATTGTCAGTCAGGGCCAGATCAATCAGACTATACTCCTTAAGCCACTGGAGAGAAAAGAGGTTATTGAGGAAGTGCTGGGCATATCCCGACACAAATTAAAAAGAAACAAAGCTATAAGCAGGCTTGTAGTAGTGAATGAAGACATAAATAGAATAGAGGATTTGATAAGAGAAGTAAAAAGAACTATGAATCCTCTAGAAATAGAGGCTCAGAGAGCAAAGAAGTATTTTGAAATTTACAATACTTTAAAGAATGAGGAAATTTCATTTTTCCTTGGTCAGCTTGCTTACCTGAATAGCAGATGGGATGAGGAAGAAAGGAATTCTAAAAGGCTTAAGATTGAGCTTGGCGAGATAAGTGAAAAGATAAATAAGATGGAGAAAAAAAAGCAAGAATTGATAGAAGAGCTTCAGAGAACAAGATCTGAATTCGAGACCTGGGATAAGATAGTTAGGGGTTTTGATCACAAGGAGATGGAGCTTGAAAATCTGGTATCGCTAGTAGAGAGTAGAAAATCAATGTTTGGTACCCTTCGTAATATGTGGGACCTAAAACTCATAGAACAGAACCAAAAACAGAACCAAGAAAGTTCCAACTCTTATTTTAAAATGGGACAGGGCGAAGCTCTGGAAACCTCAAAAACGAAGGGTGATTATTTAGAATTTTTGGAAGGGCTGGTTCGTGATATAAATGGAATAAAAGAAATACTGGATAGTATGTTGAAAAAGATTCAAGCAATAGATGATATGAAACTTAAGAGCGAAATTGAGAATTGTGGGGCATTGCTTAAGAAAGAACTCGAATCTCTTTGGGTTAAAGCTGACAAGGCTCTCAAGGCCAGTAAAATTCTTTATAGATCCAGTGAAAGACTTAGCGATTTCGAAGTGTTAAGTCCCGCCGGTTCCGAGGAAGCTATAAGAGGTTTGAAAAGTTCAGGATCTGTAATGGGGTTTGCAAATGAACTAAAGAGCTTTTGCGAGGAAAATTATTTAAAGGCTGAAAACCTTATAAGTTTTTTGAAAGTGTTGGTTTCGGCTGGTGAGAAAATCAAGAAGGAAATTTATAGCAGATTTAATCAGAAAGATTCTGTGTTCAGGGAATTTTCTGGTAGTTTAACTAAAATAAATGATTTGGTAAACAGACTTAATCTGGATAAGTCTCGCATCGAGAACAAAATAGAACAAATTGAGCTGAAGAAAGAACAGATAAAGGAAAAAGTAAAAGATATGAGTTCAAGAATAGTTGATACTTATGAACTTCCTTTAGATTATATATTCAAGAACTACAGGGCAAGCCAGGATCTCGAAAGGTCAGATGCAAGAATAAAAGAGCTCAAGAACAAGCTCAAAGAGATTGGAAGTGTAAACCCGAATGCTGTCCTGGAATACGAGAAAATAAAACAGAGATTTGACTTCCTTACCTCACAGAAAGAAGACCTGGTTGAAAGCAAGAAACATCTGGAGAGTCTTATCGATGATATTAATAAAAGAATTGAAGAAATTTTTATGGAAAAGTTTGAAGAGATAAATGCCAATTTCGAAAATTATTTTAAAACTCTTTTTCCACTGGGTGAAGCTGAGCTGGTTCTGGTCAAGAATAATGGAAATGAATATGATGATATCGGCATAGATTTAAAAGTGGATATTGGTAATAGTAAATTTATTCCACTTTCACTTCTTTCAGGTGGTGAGAAATCTCTAATCTCGATTGCTTTTTTGTTTTCAGTTTTTTCTGTTAAATCTTCTCCGTTTTATGTTTTTGACGAAATAGATGCTTTCCTGGATGATGTAAATCTTGACAGGTTTTTGACATTAATAAGAAAATTCTCCATGGGTCGTCAGGTTATTCTTATTACCCACCAGAAAAAAACGATGGAAATAGCCGATGCCATTTATGGTGTCAGCATGCAATCAAATGGAGTTTCCAAGATAATATCAGAGAAGATAAATAAGAACTATGCAAAGATTAATTAAAAACTTTGGCTCTCTATGGAGTAAGTTCAAAAAGGATACTTCGCTGTTATGGGA
>JACIXO010000234.1 GCA_014360385.1 Actinomycetota bacterium
TGTGCCGCAAACTACTTTTTTAAATCCAAACCTTTTCGAAAGTAACTTTAACTCTTCAAACTCTTGTGGAGTATAATATCTATGTACTGGCACATTATCTACAGAAGGTCTTAAATATTGCCCGATAGTCAAAATATCCACATCGGCCTTACTTAAGTCCATTAAGAGCTCCTCTATCTCCTTTCTGGTCTCACCAAGTCCTACCATGAAACTGGATTTGGTAAAAATATTGGGGTTTATTTCTTTAGCCATTTTTAGAATACCAAGAGAGACTTCATAACTTGCCCCTCTTCTTATTTCTGGATAATTTCGCTTTACTGTCTCGACGTTGTGATTCAAGACAGATACTTCCTCACCCAAAACAATTTTAAGGCTGTTCAAATCCCCACCAAAGTCAGGGATAAGGCACTCTACTCCAGCGGATGGGAGAAGTTTTCTTATTTCTTTTACAGTTTTCGCAAAATGGCTTGCTCCCCCATCAGGTAAATCATCCCTGGTCACTGAAGTAATCACCACATATTTCAAGTCCATTTCTCTGGCAGCCAGAGCTACTTTTTTGGGCTCATGAATATCTGGTAAGGAAGGTTTCCCTGACTTAATCCCGCAAAAAGCACAATTCCTTGTGCAAACATTTCCAAGAATCATAAAGGTTGCAGTTTCTTTTCCGAAACACTCAAATATGTTAGGACACTTGGCGCTCTGACAAACAGTGTGGAGATGAGAGTTCTCCAAGAGGGTTTTGACCTTATTTATATTAGAGTTATTAAGAAACACTTTCTTTTTAAGCCATGTTGGTTTGCTACCCAATTATCCTGTACACTATCCTTTCTAGGTCCTTAATAGAACCAAATTCTATTTCAATCCTTCCCTTTTTCTTACCTATTTTCATCTTAACAGGAGCATTCAGGTAATCAGAAATTTTCCGGGAGAGCTCAGGGAGTTTACTAAGTGGCAGAACACTACTGTCCTTTACTCTGGTTTGAAGGCTACTTTGTCTGCTAATTATCTTTTCTGTCTGCCTTACGTTCAAATCCCTTTTTAAAACCAGTTTAGCAATCTCGACCTGCTCATCATAGTCCTTAAGACCAGCAATCACCTTAGCATGACCCATGGAAAGCTTTCCCTCATCAACCATTTTTTGCACTTCAACCGGCAGGGCCAGCAGTCTTAAGTAGTTAGTTACAGCAGCCCTACTTTTCCCTACTCTTCTTGAGAGTTCCTCGTGGGTAAGATTAAACTCTTCAAGTAATTGTTTCAAGGCATGAGCTAACTCAATTGGTGTCAGATCCTTGCGATGGATATTCTCCACAAGTGCCATTTCAAGTGAAGAGATGTCATTTATATCGTTGTTTATTATAGAAGGGATTTTACTCATGCCCAACTTTTGGGCTGCCCTATACCTTCTCTCCCCTGCTATAATTTCGTACTTATCTTCTCCATCCAGGCGCCTGACAATAATTGGTTGGATTACTCCAAATTCTTTAATAGACTGGGTAAGTTCTTCCAGTGATTCATCATCAAAGTAACGCCGCGGCTGGTTCCTATTAGGAACAACTTTCTCCAGTGGTAATTCTACTATGCCAGCTTCTGGACCTTCTTGAGGCCCAGCTATACCCGGAATCAAGGCACCAAGACCTCTGCCCAAACCTCTTTTAGCCATTTTTAATCACTTCCTTGGTCAAATTTTCATATGCTATCGCACCTTTACACTCAGGGTCATAAATAAGTATTGGTTCTCCATAGCTCGGAGCTTCGCTCAGCCTTACATTTCTCGGAATAATAGTCTCGTAAACTTTCTCCGGGAAGTGCTTCCTAACCTCACCTATTACTTCTTCAGCCAATCTTGTTCTGGAATCATACATGGTCATTACTGCTCCTGTTATTTCTAGCCTCTCATTCAAATTCTTTTTTATCAAATCTATCGTATTAATTAGCTGGCCTAAACCCTCAAGTGCGTAGTATTCACACTGAATGGGTATTATCACTTCATTGGCTGCAGCAAGAGCGTTTATAGTCAGGAGACCCAGGGCCGGTGGACAATCAATTATAATAAAATCATAATCCTTTCTTATTTTCTCTATAGCCTCTCTCAATTTATACTCCCTCTTAAAGCTGGCTACTAATTCCACTTCGGCCCCAGCAAGCCGAATGGAAGATGGGAGAACATCGAGGTTATGGTGACGTGTTTTTAAAATAACTTCGTTGGGATCTAAACCTGATATTATAACCTCGTATATGCACGACTTTACTTCAGAGGGATTTATCCCTACTCCACTGGTTGAGTTGCTCTGAGGATCCATATCCACCAGGAGTGTTTCAAAGCCATAATGACCCAGGTAAGCAGAAAGATTAACAGCCGTCGTGCTTTTTCCGACCCCACCCTTCTGGTTAGCAATGGCTATAATCCTTTTTAAGGGCTGCTTCCTTTCTTCAGCGGGATGTTCTTCACCAGAAAATGTGTTTTCTACAACAATTTTGGAAGTTTTGTTGTCATCACTTAAATTCTTGCCTTCAAATAATCTCTTTAGAAATCTCATCTACATTTTAATGAAAATAAAATTCTTACTTCTATTGGCTTCCATTTTTTGGAATTAAACACATATAGATAAAAGCACATATGCACTGCCCACACTATTTTAGCATTTCTCTTCTCATTTTTGCAACACTTCGAGGAAACTTTTTCAACGTTTCTTCTATCTTAATAATCACAAGAAAGGCCCTGAA
>JACIXO010000235.1 GCA_014360385.1 Actinomycetota bacterium
TACTATTGAAATATAAAATTATTAGAAAGAATAAGAGGAAATGAGAAAAAAATTTATATATTTACTTATAATAACAACTATATTAGTCTTTGTGGCCACAGGATGTAGGCTAGATATTTCTTTAAGAGAGATTATCAGAAAAGAAGCAGTACCAGAAGAACCAGGACTCGAAGAAACTCTGGATGTTTCAGAGAAACCCGATATAGAATTATTTGATAAATATTTTACACAGATACAATTGGGTGTATGTACTTTATTTCTAAACCATGGGAAACAATACATACAATTTAGTAAATGCACTTTATTACCGCACCAGGAGACTCAGTTTTCATTTATAATTAAAGAGGATGCCTGGTCAAAATTTGAAGCTAAATATAAAAAGAATTTTACATTCATATGCAGAGTTTTTAATTTGGAAACCAATAAATTTGTTAAAAGGGGTACCCTTGCTTTATCGCCCGAGTATGGAGAAACTAATATTATTATTTTAGAGGCTCTGGAATGGGCATTTCTTCGTCCTGGAAACTATGAATACAGAGTTTATGTGGAAGACAAACTTGTAGCAGCGATACCTTTTGAGATTATATCATATGCTGACTATTTTAAGAAAAAACTTGGTTTAAACTAAATAAATATTTTATCCCTTTTCCACATAGATATTTAATAAGGTATTCTTCACACCCTCGTACTTCAACATCTAAACTGCTTTTCTAATAGAGGAAAACATACAAGTCAATCGTCATAATCTATCATAATACTTCTTTATTTTTTACGATATATATCTTTACGGTGGTGGATAATATAAAGCCTAATTTCTTCACCAGCTACACGTAACGGAGCCTGTAATCTCCTATCCTAAGCCGCCAGCAGCCAACCTTAACATTAGCCAGTTTTTTAAGGTCTCTTCCACAGTAGGGATCTTTTTTAAGTTCAAGAAGAGCTTTTCAACTTTAGACCAGTATTCTGGTGGTATCTTATTTAAGTCTTTTAAGAAAGTTTTTGATGGAATAAGCTTATAGGTTCTGGCCATCCTGCTGGCTTCTAAGAATTTTAAAAATATCTTCCTCTGTCCCCACCTCACCAATTTCAAACTCTTTTTTACTCTGTACAAGAGTTTTATTTATCTCAGGATCACTTAGCTCTGCACCAATTTCTAAAATTTCCATATAATCTTCAGGACTCAAGATTACAGCAGTCAGTTTCCCTCTTCTTTTTACAAAGTATGTATAATCCTTCTTATCAACCTCATCAAGCAGCTGGCCAAAGTGGACTCTGGCGTCATGGGCGTCTATTATTTTAGTTAAAGCTGTTTTCTTTCTGGTGTTAATATAATCACCTCCTGTTAATTATTTCCTAATTAATTAATTAATTAATTGATTAATTAAATTTATTCTCTCACAGGATTTTTAGACTGTCAATAATCTTGACCTAATTTTAATATGAGCTGTTTTTATTAGAATTAAAGCGTTTTTTCCGGGATGTCCAGATGTATCAGAAGTGCCTTTTCAAACTTCTACCAATTTATCCTCCGATATACTAATCTAGTTTCTTTTTTTTATCCTTATTTATCTTTTCAATTATTGCTTCGGTAATAAATTTACTTTTATTTTCATAAACTTCAAGATTTTCTTAATGGAATTACAGAATTACCTATTAAAAATATCTTTACAATTTGAAAATATCTAAAAATTCTTCTGGTCTTACTATCCTAACACCTTTGTATTTTTTAATTTCCAATAAATCTTTGTCTCCAGTTATAATATAATTTGAGTTTGAAGATATTGCTAAGTCAATAATTTTATTATCATCAGTATCACGACAAATTCTAGTTTCATACTCAGGTAAAATATAATTAAGTTTTGAGCTTAAATAATCTTTTATTTCTATTAAAAGACTTTCGTCTATCCCAAACTTATACTTTAATTTTCCAACTAATTCTGCCAAAATTTCAGGAGAAATTGATATTTCTATTTTTCCTTCAAAAATTCCCATCTCAAATATCTTCGCAGGCTTTCCTTTAAACAGTATTGCCGATATAAATACATTTGTATCCAACACTACTTTTATTTTATTAGGCATTTCTAATTATTTCATATATTTCTTCATCACTTAACTTATTTATATCGTATCCCTTTTTACATAGCCATTCGGAAAAATTACTTCTTATTTTTTCAAGGGTATTTTCAAACTTTATTTTTTTTGCTTCTTCAACATCTTTTTTATTTTTTAAATATTCCTCATATGGCATTACTACTGCCTCAGGTTTACTATCCCTCGTTATAATGAAAACTTCTTTTTCTTCCGAGACCTTATTTATCAAATCTTTTATTTTATTCCTGGTTTCAGTAATTCCTATTATTTTTTCCATCTTTAAATCTTGCCCCCTTAATTTAGAAAATTTAGAAAATTTAGAAATATAAATCAAAATCACATAAAAATGTAAATTATAATATACATTTAAATGTATATTACCATAAAATGGTAAATCAGCAAATAAAATTTTCTACTACTTTGCCTTCCCAATTTAAAATACGCCTAACCCCATGCATGCTAATCCTATCATAATCTTCTGTTAATATAGTTATAAGCGCTGATATTTTATAAATATTAGTTCTTTTAAGCTCATAAAAAGCCATAGC
>JACIXO010000236.1 GCA_014360385.1 Actinomycetota bacterium
ACCTATGAATTCTCTAAAAAGAGGATGGGGTCTATCAGGCCTTGATTTGAATTCAGGATGGAACTGGACTGCAACAAACCATGGATGATTTTTTATCTCTATAATCTCCGCCAGATTTTTTTCGGGATAAACTCCGCTGACAATAAGACCGTTTCTCTCCAAAATGTCTCTGTAATTGTTATTAAGTTCGTATCTGTGCCTGTGTCTTTCATAAACCAGCTCTTCTCTGTATGCTTTATATGCAAGAGAGTCTTTCCTTATCTTACAGGGATAGCTACCCAGTCTCATAGTTCCACCCTTACTATCTATGTTTTTCTGCTCAATCATTAAATCTATAACAGGGTGCCGGGTAGCAGGGTCAAATTCTGAGCTATTAGCATCTTCGAAGCCTAGCACATTTCTCGAAAATTCTATCACTGCGCACTGCATACCAAGACAGATTCCCAAAAAAGGAATCCCCATCTCTCTCGCACATCTGATTGCTTTTATTTTTCCATTTATTCCCCTTACACCAAATCCTCCTGGCACCAGAATTCCATCTACTTCTAATAAAGGGCTTTCTTCTTCGCATGAGTTGTCAAGTTCCTCTGAATTAATCCAGACAATTTCCACATTCCTTCTAAAGTAATATCCCCCGTGGTTTAGAGCCTCAACAATACTTATATAAGCATCTTTAAGATTGGTGTATTTTCCCACTATTCCTATTCTCACTTTTCCTTCGAGGTTGTGAATTATATTTATCATTTCTTTCCACTCTTCAAGATTAGACTCCCCACATTTCAGATTTAATTTAGATATAACTATGGAATCCAGCTTCTCTTCCTGAAGCATCAAGGGAACTTCATAAAGATGCTTGACATCTACCGCATTTATGGTTGCTTCTTTTTCCACATCACAGAACAAACTGATCTTACTTTTAAGTTCGTCATTTAACTTAACTTCACTTCTGCATATAATAATGTCAGGTTGAATTCCTATGCTTCTTAACTCCTTTACACTGTGCTGAGTAGGTTTGGTTTTAAGTTCTTCAGTGGTTTTGAGAAACGGAACATAGGTTACATGAATATATAGGACATTTTCTTTGCCCACATCTTTCTTAAACTGTCTTATTGCTTCCAGAAATGGGAGGCTTTCGATATCTCCCACAGTTCCACCAATTTCAGTTATGACTACATCAACCTTTTTTGCTTCGAGAGTCCTCCTTATGCTTCTTTTTATCTCGTCAGTTATATGAGGTATTATCTGGACTGTAGAACCCAGGTATTCGCCCTTTCTTTCATTATCGATTACTGTTTTGTAGATTTTTCCAGATGTAAAATTATTGTATTTAGACAGGTTCTCATCAATGAACCTCTCATAATGTCCGAGGTCCAGATCGGTTTCACCGCCATCTTCAGTTACAAATACCTCGCCGTGCTGGAAAGGATTCATGGTACCAGGGTCAATATTTATATAGGGATCAAATTTCTGAATAGTAACTTTAAGTCCCCTTGACTTTAAAAGTCTACCCAGGGAAGCTGCACATATACCTTTTCCCAGAGATGAAAGAACTCCTCCAGTCACGAATATAAACTTAGTTTCCAACTCCTGTGCCCCCTTGTAAGCTCTTTTTTATTTCGCTACACTTTTCTATCAATTCTCTTGCGTGCATGATCGATATATCGCTTAAGGTTTTACCACTCAGCATCCTTGATATTTCTTTTATTCTTTCCTGGCTATCCAGTTTCTTTATCATTATTTTGGTTCTATTGCCCTCAACATACTTATCTATGAACAGATGTAAGTCCGAGAAGCAGGCAATAGGAGCAAGGTGTGTTATGCAAATAACCTGGCGATTACAAGAAATTTTATAAAGTTTCTCTCCCACAACTTTTGATGTCTCTCCTCCTATTCCTACATCAATCTCGTCAAAAATCATAGTTGATATATTATCTGCCTGTCCAATTATAGCTTTTAGCGCAAGCATGATTCTTGAAATTTCACCCCCTGATGCGATTTTCCTTAAGGGTTTTTCGCTCTCACCAGGATTAAGAGATATTAGAAACTCAATCTCATCTATGCCGTTCGCACGAAATCTGACTCTTTTACCATCTATCTCCAGACCATCCACTCCCTGAATAAAATCACTGGAGACTCTGAAGACTACTGATTTAAATCCCAAATCTAAAAGTTCCTTTTGAACCCTTCTCTCAAGCTTCTGAATAACTTCCTTTCGCAACCTTGAAAGGAACAGTCCTTTTTCTATAAGTTCCCTCTCAAGTTTAGAGAGTTCTATTTCTTTTTCCTCTATTTTATCATCAAGATACTCCAGATTCTCGATTTCCTTCTTTGTCTTCTCGATGAACTCTTTGACCGAAGAAAGTTCAAGGTTATATTTTCGCTTGATCTCTGAAAGTCTGAATAACCTTTCTTCAATCCAATCAAGTCTCTGGGGACTGTAATCAAAATCAGCCAGGTAGCTATTAAGATCTCGACTGAGTTCATCAACGACAGCTTCAAATGAGTTTAGTTCATCTACATATCTCTTGAAATTAGTGTCTATTTTAGAAAGTTCGAATAAGTTTTTCCCCAGCACAGCTATACCATTACGAAGTGAGTAAGCCTCTCCTTCTCCACCATCAATTCCATCAA
>JACIXO010000237.1 GCA_014360385.1 Actinomycetota bacterium
GAAAAGGAATTGAGACAAAAAATGGACGAATTAATTATTAAGCTTATAAAACACAGGCAGAATAATCAAAAATTTATTCCTGGAAAAACAAAGATTCAATATGCTGGTGCAGTATATGATGAAAAGGAAATTACAAAGATGATTCATGCTATTTTAGATGGCTGGTTTAGTAGTGGAAAATACACATTACAGTTCGAGAATTCTTTTGCTAGAATGATTGGTGCTTCTATGGCAATCTCTGTAAATTCAGGCTCATCTGCAAATTTGTTAACAATAGCAACATTATTTTCCAATAGAATTCCAAAAGGATTTAAGTTGCAACCTGGAGATGAGATAATAACAACAGGTCTTTCATTTCCAACGACTGTAAACCCAATTATTCAATACAATTTAACCCCTATTTTTGTAGATGTTGAACTGGGAACATATAACCCCTCAGCGGAAGATATAGAGGATGCTATATCTCCAAGAACGAGAGGTATATTCATTACACATACCTTAGGGAATCCAAATGAAATGGATTACATAATGGAACTAGTTGAGGATAAGAATTTGGTACTAATAGAAGACTCTTGTGATGCATTAGGATCAAAGTATAATGGAAAATATGTAGGAACATTTGGCCACTTTGGAACTTTTAGTTTTTATCCTGCTCACCATATAACCACTGGAGAAGGAGGTATGGTTGTAACAAATGAAAAGTTACTTGGTGATATTGTAAAGTCATTAAGGGATTGGGGAAGAGCGTGTATAATGCCTATATGCAATCCTTCAACTTGCGGTGACTTAGAATGCCCAAGATCGTTAAGAAGTAAATCCAAGAACATTTTTGGGCTTCCTGAAGACTATGACAAAAGATATACATATATAGAAATTGGATATAACTTAAAGATGACAGAAATTCAAGCAGCCATGGGTCTTGCTCAGCTGGAAAAATTACCTGAATTCATCAAGCTACGTAAAAGAAACTTTAAACTGTTGTATAATGAACTTATGAATTTTGAGGATTACTTTATACTTCCAGAATGGCATAAGAAAAGTGATGTCTCCTGGTTTGCATTTCCATTAACAATTAGGAAAGAAGCCCCATTTAAGAGAAGGGACATTGTAAGATGGCTTTTGCAAAATAACATTGAAGTAAAGCTGTTCTTTAGCGGAAATATTTTGAGACACCCTGCCTATAGAAATATCAAAGCAAAAGTCCACAAATCATTGCAGAATTCTGACTTTATTATGGAAAACTCTTTCTTTATTGGCGTTTATCCTGGATTAACTGAGGAAAAAATTAATTATATCATAGAAAAGATTAGAGAGTTTGTATCTAATTATAAACGATAAAACCCATGGGGTGAAAGGATGAAGCTTTTAGTCACAGGAGGCGCTGGCTTCATAGGGAGCAATTTTATCCATTATATCCTTTCGAAGCACAAAGACTGGGAAGTAATGAATTTAGACAAGCTCGGCTATGGTGCAAACTTGGCAAATTTGAAAGATATTGAAGACGATGAAAGATACACATTCGTTAAGGGAGATATAAGCGATTATGAACTAGTCTCAAAGCTCATAAAAGAAGTTGATGCAGTGATTAATTTCGCAGCAGAGAGTCATGTTGATAGAAGCATCTCAAATCCATATGCATTTATTGAGAGCAACGTTCTTGGAGTTTACACCATTTTAGAGGCAATTAGAAAGTTTAATCCAGAAGTTAGGTTTGTTCATATCAGCACGGATGAGGTATATGGAGATATACTTGAAGGGTCCTTTACTGAGGAGGACAGATTAATGCCCTCCTCTCCATATTCAGCAAGCAAAGCTGCTGGTGATATGCTGGTTTTAGGTTATGCAAGAACTTACAACTTAAATGCATCCATAACGAGGTGCACCAACAACTATGGATCTTACCAGTTCCCTGAAAAGCTCATCCCGAAAACAATAATCAGGGCAAGCATGGATCTTAAGATACCAATTTACGGCACGGGACAGAATGTTAGGGACTGGTTATATGTTACAGATCACTGCGAAGCCGTGGAGCTTGTCCTGGAGAAAGGTGAAAAGAGGGAGGTATATAACATTTCAGCCGGAGAAGAGAAGACCAACCTTGAGGTCGTGAAAACCATCTTAAGGCTTATGGGCAAGGATGAGGATTTAATTGAGTTCGTTGAAGATAGACCCGGTCACGATATACGCTATAGCCTTGATTCAACTAAGATTAGGGAGCAGCTTGGCTGGAAACCAAAGCACAAGTTCAAGGAAGGGATCAAAAAGACTGTTGAGTGGTATCTCAGCAATGAGTGGTGGTGGAAGCCTTTAGTTAATGAAAAAGTTCTCCATCCAACGCCGTGGAAGCTGAGGTGGTAGCAATGCCGTTCAAGTTCAAAAGGTTGGAAATTCCAGATGTGATTTTAATAAAGCCCAAGGTCTTTGAGGATGAGCGCGGATTCTTTATGGAAACTTACAAAAAAGAAGACTTTGAGAAAGTTGGAATAAAAGAAGAATTTGTCCAAGACAGCCATTCGAGATCAAAATATGGAGTCTTAAGAGGCTTGCATTTTCAAAAAGAGCCATATGCTCATGCCAAATTAGTTAGGTGCACTAGGGGAGTTATTTATGATGTTGTTGTTGACTTAAG
>JACIXO010000238.1 GCA_014360385.1 Actinomycetota bacterium
GTTATATAATTTTTAAACTATCATTTTTGGGTGGGTGTCAGGGTTTTATTCCCGGAATAAAATAATTAATAATGGCTTTGGAATTAAATAAGTATTTACTCTAAGATACAAATGGTAGGTTAAGTTCTATGAAAAAAATAGCATATCTTGGACCACAAGGAACTTTTACAGAAGAAGCCTTGCTTAAGTTCTTGGAGATGACCAGGGAAGAGGCTGAAGAGATCTCTTTCCCCACTGTCAGGGAAGTTATAAAGGGTGTAGACAGAGGGGAAGCAGATGAAGGCCTGGTTCCAATAGAAAACTCGATTGAGGGTTCAGTTAATGAGACGCAGGACGTTCTCACTTTCGAAAGTGAAGCTAAAATAGTAAGAGAAATCACCATTCCAATAAGACATAATCTTATTGGAAAGAAGGATCTTAAGTTAGAGAATATAAAAAAGATAGTGTCACATCCTCATGCAACTGCTCAATGCAGGAATTTTTTGTCTTCCAAATTACCTAATGTAGAGATAATTGCGGCTAATAGTACTGCTGAGGCGGTAAGGAAGATTCTGGAGATGGATAACGATGTAGCTGCTATTGGGACTAAAATTGCGGCACAGCTGTATAATTTGGAAGTGGTTGTAGAAAATATTGAGGATAACAAAGAAAACAAGACAAGATTTGTGTTTGTAGGAAATTACATCCCTCCAAAGACAGGCTATGACAAAACTTCCATAGTTTGTTTTCTCAAGGAGGATCGACCGGGAAGTCTATACAATATATTAAAAGAGTTTGCTGAGAGGGAGATAAACTTGACAAGGCTGGAATCAAGGCCAGCCAAGAAGGATTTAGGAGATTATGTTTTTATGATTGATATGGAAGGCCACGTTCATGATGCCAAAGTTTTTTCGGCTTTAGAAGCGTTAAGGAAGAAAGTTTACATGGTAAAAATACTCGGTTCATATCCAAGGTGGAAAAATAGCTCAACTAATAAATAACTTGAAAATAACAGGAGTGCAAAACAATATATTAATTAATTAGTATATTAATGTTACAAATTCAGGTTGCTCTGCGTACAATATTATTTTTATTTGGGGAGATTTTAGAATTTTAACTTTAAATAGAGTTTACTAATATATTTTACTACAATCAAAAGGGGTAGATAAAATTGATTGATGTTGAATTATTAAGGAACAATCCCGAAATTGTGGAGACTGAGATAAGGAAAAGAGGCATGAGCCTTGATGTTAACGTTGGACTCGAGCTTGACAGAAGAAGGAGAAATCTTCTGGTAAAGATTGAGACATTGAGAGCCAGGAAAAACGAAGCCAGCAAGATTATTGCTGGAGCTCGAGGAGAAGAGAGAGAAAAGCTTGTTTCTGAAATGCGTAAGCTAAACCAGAACCTTAAGAAATGGGAAGATGAATTAAGGGGTGTTGAAGAGAAGCTTTTCAGCTATCTTTCTTACTATCCTAACATTTCTCATCCTTCTGTGCCGGTTGGTAGTGACGAAACTGCGAATGTAGTTTTAAGGTACCATGGTGAGAAACCTGAGTTTGACTTTGAGCCAAAGACCCATATTGAGCTGGGTGTGGCTCTGGATATTCTGGATGAAGTGAGAGCGGCCAAGGTATCAGGTTCAAGGTTTGTCTTTTTAAAAAACGAAGCTGTTCTTCTGGAATTTGCTCTTGTTCAGTATGTACTTAACATATTGATGAAAAAGGGTTTTGTGCCAATGATCCCCCCTGTCCTTGTCAAAGAGAGGGCAATGTTCGGAACAGGATTTCTGCCAGTAGAGGAAACCCAGTACTACAAGACTTCTCTTGACGACTTATATCTTGTAGGCACTTCTGAAGTTCCGCTGTGCGCTTACCATAGTGATGAATTTTTAGATGCTGGTGAGCTTCCTAAGAAATATGCTGGGTTTTCTACATGTTTTAGAAGAGAAGCTGGAAGCTATGGTAGAGATCTGGGAGGAATGTTTAGAGTTCACCAATTCGACAAGGTGGAAATGTTTGTTTACGCACATCCCAGTAATTCCTGGGAGGAATTTGAGAAATTGAGGGAAAATCTTGAGGAGATAATGAAGGGCCTAGGACTACATTACAGAATAGTAGATATATGTACAGGTGAGTTAGGGACTCCTAATGCTAGAAAATATGACCTTGAAGCCTGGTTACCTGGACAGCAAAACTACAGGGAGCTTGCATCATGTAGTCACGATACTGATTTTCAAGCAAGAAGGCTTAATATAAAGTATAAAGATGAAAATGGAAAAAAAGGGTTTGTCCATACTATGAATAGCACCGCTTGTGCTATTGGAAGAACACTTATTGCAATATTTGAAAATTATCAGGATATATATGGTAACATAAGAGTTCCTGAAGCCCTTCTTCCTTATATGGGTGGAATAGAGATGATTATCAGAAAATAGGTTTATGTTAGAGAAGGGATTTTGGGTTATGAAGGTTTGTAAGTTTTTCTAACCTAATAAAGCTCCTTGCTGTTAGTTACCAGGGTTGTATAATAAATGATTTTTTATATCATAATATAGGTTTATAAGTTTGCATATCAGAAATAAAAACAACTCTTTTATTTAATTTATTTGATTTGTTTGACCTTTATATCACAT